>JAOZNZ010000509.1 GCA_029933535.1 bacterium
TTTTTTATGATGATAAGGAGTTAATAGCGGAAATGTATGAGTTCCAAGTTGATTTTATGATGAAACTATGGGAAAAAGCTCTAAATGAAATCGATGTTGATGCGGTGTATATTGGTGAAGATATGGCATATAAAAATGGACCGATGATTTCCAAGGATTTTTTTGAGGAGCTTATATTTCCACAATACAAAAAACTTACGGGTTACTTAAAAAGTTTTGGAGTAAAAAATATTTTCCTTGACTCGGATGGGAATATTGAAGTTATCCTTCCACTGATTGTCGAAAGCGGAATGGACGGTATCTTGCCGATTGAAAATGCTGCCGGAATGGATCCGTTAAAAATCAGAGAACAGTTTCCAAAACTGAAAATGATTGGCGGACTAGATAAACTTAAAATTGCTAAAGGGGGTGAAGCGATGGAAAAGGAAGTACAAAAAGCGAGAATTTTATGTGCTCAGGGGGGATATTTACCGAGTTTTGACCATTCTGTCCCGCCGATATTATCCTATGATGATTATTGCAAGTATTTGGGAAGGCTAAGAGAAGAAATAGTAATGTAAGCTTCCAGCTTACAAAATAACCATCTTGTCGCAATTCGTGCGTATCAAGCTACAATCTAAGCAAAGCAATTACGGTGTGGTAACGGATCAAAGCAGGGATGCTTTGATTACTATAGAATCTATCCATCCACCAGTTCTAAATTTATTTTTTATTTTCACGAAGAATAATAAAAAAGAAATTTCCAATGATAAATAATAAATAGCACGGTTCGGGGATAAAGTCTGAGAATTCTGCTGTTAACGGACCGTAGTTACCATCTGTATCATTCCCTCTTACGAATATAATTTTGGTATCGGGATTAAATTCATTAATTAAAACATTTGCGCTGACAATTTCAATCGGAGAATCAAAATCTCCATCATCAGCTTCCATTTGATAAACAATCGAATTTGAAACCCAGTTCGGGTAGCCGATAAACAGTTCCGCGCCTAAAATGTTTGTATTGCCATTGTGTGTATCATCTATTTTAGCACTGACTTTGACATATCCATTCGATATTTCTGAATACGAAATGTCTGATGCGTCAGGTCCATTTATAAGCCGATATGGCACTCGTGCAATTTTTGCGGCATAGATAAGAGCCGGTTTGTTTTCAGGCCATTGTTTGGAATCAATCTCATCGTAAGAAGGCATAAATGCGTTGCCAAGCTCAAAAGTAAATGCCGGAATCCCAAGCTCGCCATAAGTCCAGTCAGTTGTATCGCCAGCGGTTGGATATAAACTTGAACTGGATTCTGAAATGTAACCATTATAAGAAACAAACTTATCGCCAATCATTTTCAGTGAACTGTAATTTGGAGCATTGCTTGAAGTATGAGCCCAAGGCCATAAAACAAGTTCGCTATAACTGTGCATTGAAATAAGAATTCCTGTTGTATCATCAGGTGCTGGTTGACCTTCAATTTTTTGGTCGGGAATTAATGTTCGAATCAAATTTTGCAGTTCATTAACTTCAGGTTCCGAATTAGATGATGTTCCCCGATAAGTCATTTCAGAAGGGTCGGAACTGCTTCCCGTCAATCCCCATTTATAGCTATGGTTCCTGTTTAAGTCAACGCCATATTGTCCCCAACTGTCAGGAGGCCAGTAAGTAGAACCGTTATCATGGTTTGCGTTTTTTCTTTGATAATAAGGGACCTGATAAGGTCTTTCATCGCCCAATTCAACTATCCAATGCCCCTCAGGATTAACGCTTGGAACGATCCACGTTTCCTGATAATCAACAATCCATCTCGCGTCAGCATTTGATTCATATTCTTGTGTAAGCCAGTTAATCATTCTCATAGCCACTTCAGGAGTAGTGATTTCTCTTGCATGAATACCGGCCATAAGAAAGAAAACCGGTTTATCGCCTGAAATATTCTTGTTTGTAATTTTTACCGCAAGAAGGTCATAAACCTTTTGAGTATCACCGCCCGGAGTTAAATACGTACCGCCAAGTGATTTGCAGTATCCATCGCCGTAATCAACTATTTCTGTAATGTCAGGGTAAGCGGAAGTTATTGCCGTCATCTCCGCGTACAATTCGTCAAGAGATCTGTATCCTGAGTAAAAGTTTTGCACAGAAATCTCTGATAGTAATGTTTGTTCAACATCCCTGATTACGCGCCAGCCTTCATTTTTTAATTGTTCGAAAGCCGAATCATCAACTAAAGCCAGGAAATATTTTTCTATTACATTATTATATTCAAGTACATCGTAAGCGAGAAGTTTATTATAGTCATTAACTTCGTTATAGTAAATTCTTGCTGTAAATTGTTTGTCGGCAGAAACAGTCAAAGTGAAGAATAAGATGAATATGGATAAATTTATTTTCATTTGTTTTCCACTTTTTATTGCTCATTTTTTCTCTTTGGTTGACTTCAACGAATTTGTGGGATTGTCAAACGCCTGAAGTTCTTTCAAATTATCCGAATATTGTTTCTGAACTTTTCTAAGAGCGGCTTTTGCTTTTTCTCCACGTTCAACGGTTCCTTTCAAAGTCATTTCGTTAATAACATTGTCAACTTTTTCTCCACAACCGGTGAATAAAAAAGTTATAGTGATAAAAAGAAGTAGAACAGTTTTAATTTTCATGTTTAATCTCACATAAAATGAAATGACGCGCGTTCGTTGAACGGTCAACATTGAACATCTAATGATACACGGGGAATAATCGGATTCAGCCCTTATTAATCCTCATCGGGAAAATTGAAATTGACAAAAGGAATGAAACTGTGAGGACTGTCCTCGATGATATTGACCAGACCGAACTGCATGCCGTTGAGTTTGTCGCAGTAGTTGACCAGTCCGAACTGCATTCCTATAAAGGTGAATTTGCCCTTTCCCCCTGTGTTGACATTCACCAGAGACGTGCCGACTCCCTGGAAGTTCTTTGAAAAGCTGTAAAGTGCGCCCTGCAGGCCCGCACCTTCTTCGCATTCGCTGTAAAGCGCGCACTGCAAGCCGGAAAAATACTTGGTCCAGCTGCCGAAAATTGACGCCTCCATGCCGTTGACTACACCGAATCCGGAAGAGATTGGGAAGCCG
>JAOZNZ010000510.1 GCA_029933535.1 bacterium
TAAAGAGACATCACCTTTAATAGGGGCTGTGAGGACATATTTATAGTTCCATTCAGAAAGTTGGCTTTCCAGACGTTTATATGTAAGTTGAATCGATAAGCTGAGATTATTTTTAATATATCTGATATCACCGTTGACATAAGCCATCGTATCCAATTTTTTCTTATAATCGACTTCTATATCCGCGAGTTCCATTTCGGACAGCAAGCCTTTATCGAAGAGTATTTTCCCGCCTGAATATTTTTTTTCAGCTAATTTCACTTCTTTAAAAAGGAGGACTTTCTGATATACAAGTTTGCTGATTTCATCACCGTAAGTAGGAGAGATATCTTCAGTATTTTCGTCATCGTTTTCGTGTTGAATGACGAGGATCAAAGAATTAATATCTTTTATGAATTCCGCGTATGTGTCCTGAAGCTGTCCTAAAGAAGCTGTTCTGTCAAAAACGATATTAGTGATACTTTCAGGATTTTTTAGGAAAGATTTAAATTCTTCCATTTTTTTCTTTAACACAAAAATATCATCTATGTTAGCCGGATTTTCAATAACGGCAAGTGTTGTACCCGGTGTAACAGCGTCATGATCTTTGACGTAAAGAGTAAGTTTACCGGTAGATCGCGCAACGACTTTAATTGGAGGGGTTTGGGACATAACTTTAACGCGCGCCTTAATAGTATCCGGATATTTAATCAGCCAGGAAACTCCGAGGAGCATTAGAATTGTAATAAAAACAATTGTGATTCCCCCACGAACAATCCAGTGAGGAACATAGTTCATAATTTCCTGAACTTCATCACTGCTGGTATATAAATCGAGATCATCGGTCATGTTCCTAACTCCAATTGATTTTTGACTAAATTATAATATGCCCCATGAGCCGCGGTGAGTTGTTCATGGGTCCCCGACTCGATAATTTTTCCTTTTTCGAGTACGAGGATTTGGTCAGCTTTTTTAACTGTACTCAATCGATGAGCGATAACGAGAACAGTTTTACCTTTGAAGAAGTCGTTGAGGTTCTCCATGATTAAACGTTCGTTGAGGGCATCGAGAGCGCTGGTAGCTTCATCAAAGAATAGATATTCCGGGCTTTTATATACAGCTCTTGCGATTAAGACTCTTTGTTTTTGCCCCTGGCTCAACCCATGCCCGTCAGGCCCTATTTTAGTATTATAGCTCAGCGGCATAGATTCAATAAAATCCTGAAGGTGAGCAATACGAACTGCCCGCACGAGTTTAGCGGCATTGATTGTTTCAGCCCCCAGGGCGATATTATTAGCGATAGTATCGGAGAAGATGAAACCGTCCTGCATGACCACGCCGCATTTCCCGCGCCACAATCTGCTATTGATATTTTTCAATCGTGAAGGCCCCACTCTGAATTCACCATCATCCGGGTTATAGAATTTGAGCAATAGTTTCATGAGGGTAGTTTTTCCGCTACCGCTTGAGCCAACAATGGCGGTAATTTTCCCTTCCGGAATTGTAGCCATTAAATTGTTAAGCACTTTTTCGGATTCAGGTCCCGGATACGTAAAACTCACACCGTTAACGTAAATTGTATGCTCATCAGGAAATGCCGCGGTACCGATATCATCAGGAGTTTCTTCTTCGTCTTTAGCACAATGAATCTCCGATAGACGTTCAGAACTCAATTTCGCGTCCTGGGCAGAATGGATGAAATTAATAATTTGATCAATTGGTCCGCTCAACTGGCCGATGATGTATTGAACAGCGAGCATCATACCGAGGGTCATATTTCCGTCGATGACTTCTTTAGCGGCGAGGAATGAAACGATGATATCTTTACCTTTAAGCAGGAAGAGCATACCTGCTTTCTGGTATTGGCTAAGGGCGAGGCTTTTAATATTTAATTTAAAGAGGGAGGCCTGCACATGTTCCCATTCCCAACGTTTTATTTTTTCGCTATTATTAAGTTTAAGTTCAGGCATCCCCTGGATCAGCTGAACGAGTTTATTTTGATTATCAGCTCTTTTAACGAATCTTTTATAATCCAGCGCGCTGCGTCTTTTCAGGAAGATTAACAGCCATCCGATTGCCAGAATTGTACCTGCAGCAAAAACGACAAGAATTATGGGGCTGTAAATTGCCAGGACGATAGAAAAGACGACAAGATTAACCATTGAGAAAACAGTATTCAAACTGGCCGAAGTAAGAAAATGCTCGATGCGGCGGTGATCATCTATTCTCTGTAATAAATCACCAACCGTGCGTGTATCAAAAAACGGCATTGGTAATTTCATCATTTTAGTGAGAAAATCTGAAATGATCGAGATATTCACCCGAGCGCCGATATGGAGTAAAATCCAACTTCTGATAAAGCTTACAGATGTTTGACTTGCGAAAAGCATTAGTTGTGCAAGCAGAACCGTATAAACGAAACCGATATCCTGATTAGTGATACCGACATCAACAATTGCCTGAGTAAGAAATGGGAATATCAGAGCCAGGAGACTGCTAAGGAGCATACCGAGAAACAATTGGAATAAGAATCTTTTATACGTAAAAAGATATGATAAAATAAATTTTATACCGTTCTTACGAGGTACTTCTTCATCTTCCTCATGCGAAAATGCGGGAGTTGTTTCGAGGAGCAAAACGATACCTTCGTCATCACCTGCTACCGACCAACCTTTAAGAAACTCTTCGCGGGAGTAAGTTAATAATCCGTGGGCCGGATCAGCCACAAAGACTTTATTTTTTTTAGTTTTATAAACAACAACAAAGTGCTCCTGATTCCAATGCGCTACACAGGGCAGAGGGACTTCGTTAATGAGTTTCTCGAAGGGCAGGCGAGCCGCAAGGGTACGCAATCCAATACTTTCGGCGGCATCACTAATACCGAGAAGTGAGACACCTGAGCGAGCGATATTGCATCTTTGCCGCAAGGTTTGCAGGGGGATATTTTGACCATGAAATTTTGCGATCATGCGAAGGCAAGTCGGTCCGCAATCGGAAGCGTCGTGTTGTTTATAGAACGGAAATTTCAAATTTAGTCCTTTGGGGGTTAGTAGTTAATAGTTAATTGTTAATTGTTAATTGTTAATTGTTAATTGTTAATTGTTA
>JAOZNZ010000511.1 GCA_029933535.1 bacterium
CCCAGGGTTGTTAACCCTGGGCTATAATGAACTGTGCTTTCAGCACAAAACATAATTCGCACTTTGTGTACAGTAAGTTACCACTCACCACTCACCATTAACCATTAACCATTAACCATTAACTATTAACTGCCGCGCTGGGAAGCGCGGCCCTGTTTTAAAAGCTGTAACGCAAGCGCTGCACCGGGAAGATTCACCCGCAGATCTTTCTGCATTCTATTGACAATTCTAACTGTCTCAACACACGAATACGAAAATCGCCATGAAGAATTCCCCTCTCCTTCGGGGTCAACAATTCCTTCATCAATCATATCGACAATCAATTTGGAATCTGTTCTGCAAATTTCACATATTTGTTCCAAAGTCAAATTGTTTTCTTCATCAACAAATCTTCCTGAACAAGTTTTTAATATATTGGAATTCATAATAATCATCTGATAAAATCAGCTCTCGGATTAAATTTCAAATTTTTCATTTCTTCATAAACTTTTTTGCTCTTCTCATCTTTCGCAGGCGGGAGAACGATATCAACTACAACATACAAATCACCATGTTTCTTTGCCGGAATACCTTTTCCTTTTAAACGTAAAGTTTTATCCTGTAATGTGTTTGACGGAATCTTCATTTCTACACTTCCGCTCGGTGTAGGAATCTTTATTTTCGCTCCGAGAGCTGCTTCCCACGGTGCAACGGGTAAATCAATATAAAGATCTGCACCGTCAACTTTATAATATTTATGTTTCTCAAATTCAACTTCAAGATACATATCTCCGGGTTTCCCTCCATTTATTCCCGGACCACCCTGCCCGGCAAGCCGAATTTTCTGTTCATTTTTAATTCCTTTTGGAATTTTCACTTTCAGATTAACGGCTTTATTTTTAATTTTTCCTTCCGGAGTTATTGTCGGTAAAGTAAATGTAAGATTTCTTGCCGCGCCATGAAATGCATCTTCAAGCGGCACTCTTATTTTTGCGTGAACATCCTCGCCTTTCTGAGCAAAGGAGCGCGAACTTGATCGACGAGCTTTTTGAGATCCTGAAAACGCTTGTCCAAAAAGTGATTCAAAAAAATCACTGTGACCATATGTCCCTTCGCTGAATCCTCCTCCAAAATCTTGATATGCATGCTGCTGTTGATTAAACTGCTGTCCTGCCTGCCAATTATTACCAAGTTCATCATAAGCTTTACGTTTCTCAGGATCACCAAGCACTTCATAAGCTTCCCCGACTTCTTTAAATTTATCATCTGCGTTAGTATGTTTGTTAACATCGGGATGGTATTTCCTGGCAAGTTTTCTATATTCTCTCTTGATTTTTTCCGGGGCCGCTTTTTTATCAACACCGAGAATTTTGTAATAATCTTTATATTCCATGATTTATTATTTAACGATTTAACGATTTAACGATTTGGTGATTTAACAATATAATTTTTTTGTGGCAGAATAAGTTTTTATATTTCTTAATCAATTTGACCTTAATGTCAAATTTACTCAACCATGCCAATTATTATTTAATGATTTGGTGATTTGGTGATTTAACATCGTTTCAATCATTTCAATCGTTTCAATCGTTAAATAATAAAACTATCTCCGGCACGCGACTCACCTACCGATGTGACTCGTATTCCGGCTTTATCGGTTATAGGGCATTCGTGCTGACAAATACCGCATCCGATACATTTTTCATAATCGACGTAAGGACGTTTTATTTTTATCATTTTTCCCCGGAATTCCATCTCCTCTTCTGCTTCATAAATCGCCTTAGGGGAGACGGGACAAACTTCCTGACACACAAGGCATTCCCGACCAAGAGTCCATGGAATACATCTGTTTCTATCTACAAATGCTGTTCCAATCTTTACAGGTTTTTTCTCTTCACCACCAACTTTATCCGCTATCTTTAATCGTTCAATCGCTCCGGTAGGACAAACCTGTCCGCATAGGGTGCAATTCAACTCACAGTAGCCGATTTCCATTTTCATAACCGGCGAAAGAAATCCTTCGACTCCTGCTTCAGAAATAGCCGGTTGAATAGCGTTTGTGGGACATATTTTAACACACTCTCCGCATTTCAAACATCTTGAAAGAAATTCTTCTTCATTAAGAGACCCGGGAGGACGAACTCTTTTCGCGAATCCGCGTGTGCCGGTTGATCCGCTCAACCGCAGGGCAAAAAAGGCACCAATTCCACCAATAATCGAACCAACGAACAACCGACGATTAATTCCCCCTTTTTTAAAGGGGGTTTGGGGGATTTCAATTCCCCCTTTATTAAAGAGGGTTTGGGGGATTTCCCATTTCCATTCAACAGCATTTTCAGGACAAACGTCAACACAGTTAAAACACATCAGGCATTCAGATTTGATAACTGTTTTTTCCGGTTCGCATGCTCCTACACAACTTGCAGTACACAATCCGCAGTTCGTACATTTATTTTCATCTCTGACCAAACCGCCCGGAGTAATTTTTGATGCGAAACCAAGCAAAGCGCCGAGAGGGCAAACATATCTGCACCAGAATCTCGGTCTATAGACATTTAAAATCAAAATTAAAGTGAAGAAACCGACTATTAAAGGTGCAGTCGGGAAAACATAATTCTTTCCAGCAAAAAAAACGGAATCAATTGCTGGATAAATAAAAACCGCGCTCGTTCTTGTCAGTAAATCTATCGGATCAAATAAACCGATTTGCAATCCTCCGAACAGAGCACAAGTAAGCAGCACGATTAGTAATCCATATTTATAAATCTGCAGGAAGGAATTTTTATTTTTAAGAATTCTATTACTTATTTTTTTATTTTTAGACAACCACGAAATAAAATGAAATATTGTTCCAAGCGGGCAAATAAAACTGCAAAAAAATCTGCCGAGAAAAAAACTTAACGCAAGAACTGTAAATCCAATCCACATCGTATGAGCAACATTCCACGATGAAAAAAGTGTGGATAAAGCATTCAGAGGCGAACTGTCAAGAAGAAGCGTAACGGGATATCCTTTCAATCTTCCCTGCGCCGCAAAAAACAGCATCAGAAAAAACAGAAAGAGAAAAAATATTTGATAGTATATTCGAATTTTTTTCATA
>JAOZNZ010000512.1 GCA_029933535.1 bacterium
GACATTATTGAAAGTATCTTGGAAATAAAATGGTGAATCAAAATCTTTTCCCACGATGAAAAACGTTGAGTCAGACCAATCACTCCATTTATCGCGATTGTTTTTGTATCGAACGTGCCAGTAGTTTGTTATAGCAAGCGGTCCACTTGGTGCAGTGGTACTTGTAGCGTTTGTAAAAATTTCTCCGGTATCCCATGTCGGAAAGTTGAAAATTGTATTGTCATCCATTTGCCATTGAACAGAAACCATCGGCCAACCGGCCGGATCAGAATAAGCTGTAGCTTCTAAAGATGTAGGCAATGAAGAAATTGGAATATAAATGCCATCAATCGGCGAAACATTTACCGGCGTATCAGGACCTTCGCTATCCGTGCTGAATCCGGGAACACTATCGGAATAATCGCTCCAACCGTTATTATTCATAGCGCGAACCCAGTAAAAATAATCAGAATTAACAATTGCGGAGAAGTCATTAAATTCATTTGTATTTGGCAATCCTGAAATAATTATTGCGGAATTTGTATTATTTATTTCCGAGCGATAAACTTCTGAAGATACAATATTATCGCCAATATAAGTTTCCCAGGTTATTGCTATTTTGTTGGAATAAGTTCCCAGCGAAGCGGTTAAATTTACGGGCGGTTCCGGCGGAACACCTGTTTCCTGAATATGTATATCATCAACAAAAATCATTTTGTCCCACTCGCCGGCGTGAAAAAAACGTAAGCGATGATTTAACGCTGTGGCCGTAAATTCAATATTTGTGATAATAAAATTTTCTTCAAACAGAGGATATCGTGCAAGTGTTTCTGTATCCATAAGCACCCAGAGAACTCCACCTGTAGTTGCCCCGCGAGCGCTTGCCGCCCAGGAAACGGAATAAGAATGATTAGAAACAAAACCGCTCATGGATTGTGCTATTTCAGCTCCGGCACCGCACCATAGAAACGCAAATTGCGAACCATCTGCGGCGGAAAGTGCGGGGCAAAACGGGCTATTGTTTTCATTAATCACCCCTACCCCGTTGCTTAAAAAAGGTCCGCCATAATAATCCCAATAATTAGTAACACCTTCGAGCCAAACTCTGTCTGTTACACCAGGTTCTTCAAAGCTGAAATTTTCGACATTAACGGAAGCGATTGCAACGGTAGAAAGTAATAAAGATAATAATAATGTTTTCATAGTTGTTTTTGGTTTTCTTTGGTTTATGAAAATATGCTCTACATTAGACGCACGTCCGTGCGTCTCTACGTTGGGAGTTGCTTCAAAAACATCTTTTCGAGTAACCCCTAATTAATATTTTAATCCATTTACAATTTTCGCTTGCGAAAATTAAACACTAAATTTATCCCGATGTATTCTCTATCGGGATTAATTTCCGTTACTCAATAACTTTGGCTGACATTTTCCCGTCATCATGCCATATCAATTTTCTTACTTCAAAAAAGTGCAGCGCGTTTTGGGCGTGAGAAATCAAACTAATGTACCAGTCATTTCCATCTTTTATGACCTCGCTTGCAGAGATACCAGGCATAGTGACTAATTTATCTTTCGGCAGATCTTTCCATCCTTTAGCCGGATGGTCAGAAACAGCGACCACAGTTCCATGCCCATAACTCGTGTAAAACAAATAAAATTTCCCGTCTTTTTCAACAGCAAACGGAGATTCCGGTGGAGTTTTTAAACTTGTTTCAAGCCTGGCGAATCCTTTGTCTTTCCAATTAATTAAATCTTTTGAAGAAGAAATGCCAACACAAAATTCATGTGGCGGAACAGCTCCTTTAACTTTTCGTACAGCGGTATAATAACAGTAATAAGTATCTCCAACTTTGAGCATCGACGGGTCGCGACAGTCAGCCGAACCGTCTTTTTGCCAGATGCCCCATTCTCCCGGAGTAATAACCGGTCCATCGCCAATTCTCTCCCAGTTAAAAAGGTCTTTAGATTTTGCAAGCCCAATACACTGGCAGCAAGGATAACTCACCCCAGTATAAAGCATAAAATATTCACCGTTGTGCTTAACAATGTGTGGCGCCCAGACTTGATATTCGTCCCACCCTTTTTCCGGAGACTGAAGAACCGGTTTGTGAATCTCCCAGTTAATCAGGTCTTTGCTTGTTGCGTGACCAAAATTCCTTGTAGGCCATTCCGGCCAATGTGTTGCGGCTTTACCACGAATATAAAACAGGTGAAAAATTCCACCTTTTTTTATTATGCAATGGTCAATAACAGTTCCACCTGATTCAGCGAATTTACCCGGAAGCGGATCTTTTCCTTCTTTCAATATTTTTAAATAACCTTCTGCCTGGTCAATCATTTTCTCTGGCGAAGTGTAACCGCTGCGTTCCCAATCGAAACGCGCTTTTGGGAGAGTATCAGTAAGAGTTTGTTCCGCTCTTTCCAAAAGTCTGAGAATAATGCCGTCATTTTTTTCCCGATTAACAAGGGAGATGGTTTGAATTTTGGATTTTGGATTCGCGGAAGCGCCCCGCGAATGCCGGGATGTGATTTTGGATTTCCTGACTTCTGCCATTTCATTTCGCAAATTTGTAATTCGGTCTAATTGAGTTTTTATTTTTGGATTTGATCGTTTTACATTATTTTTTAAAGGCACAGGTGGTTTAGTTAATTCCGATTGAGCGTCAGCAAATATTAATGTTGTAAGTCCAACGAGAGACAAAAAAAATTTAGATTTTAGATTTTTCATTTTAAATTTTTTATTGTTAGTTAATTACAATGAATTCCTTGAAATTTTGATGTCCATCGACACAAGGTCGATGGGACATTCACCCTTTTCGAAACGTTTTGACACGGCAACGAAGTAAGACGCAAAGCGCGATCATACTGAATATTATTCCTCCTTCCGGTATTGCGTTAGTTACAATTATATTATCAACAAGCAAAGTGTTATCACCAGCCATCGTTTGAGAGATTTCCAGTTCAAAATCCCCTTCGCCGGGATTAACAAATATCGAGAAAGTTTCAAAAGGATTATTACCACCAACAGCAGAAACTTCTGTCGGAACAATAATAGTAGTTCCACCGAGTTTAACCTGTAGCTCTGCTTTTCCGCCGA
>JAOZNZ010000513.1 GCA_029933535.1 bacterium
ATATGAGCATCGCCATTATTTGTCTGACCATCAAATTCGCCGTCGGTATATCCGGTAACATAGCAGTAACCGTCTGCGCCTATTGATATACTTCGTCCTGTGTCATATCCATTGGTGGAGCCCCAAATTCTAGTCCACAGTTTTGTTCCGGATGAATTATATTTTGTTAAAAAAACGTTATAACTATTTGCTTCGCCCTGTCCGTCAAACGGGCCACTTGTCTCACCCGTAACATAACAGTTACTGGCGGAATCTATTGAGACGTCATATCCAACGGCGGCTTCCGACTTTGCCGCATTTGTTGGTCCCCAAATACGTGACCATTGTTTTACGCCGGAAGAATTATGTTTTGTTAGAAAAATGTTATAAATACCATGATTTGTCTGATCATCAAAATGCCAGTAAGTTTTTCCGGTAACATAACTATTTCCGTTAGAGTCTATCGCAACACTATAGCCACCGCAATTATTAACACCTGACCCCCAGACTCTTGTCCAATCTTTAACAATACCAAAGCAATTTACAGGAATAAACGAAGCAGTAGTTAAAACACAAATAGTAATAACGAGTGATTTTTTTAAAGCTGCCATAATTTTTCATCCTTATACGGGATTAATTTTCTCAGCTATGCCTGCGAATACCGAGGACTAATAACAAATAACTAATAACTGCGCCAATGGCGCCCGGTTCAGGAATAACCTCATAATTCAAAACAATATTTCCTGTGTCAATTGAAGTTTTACCATCAACAGCAATGTGATACGTTTCTCCGGAATTGAATTGAAAATATACCTCGCTTGTTTCGATGCCCGGACCGTTATCATCATTTGCGGCGATTTGCGTGAGATTGCTTACTGTCGGACCGGTGTAAACGGCAAGCACTGTATCAAAATCACTGCCATGCGTGTCAACAAGAAGTATGTCATTTCCCAATGTTTCAAGCAGCAAAGTGTTAGTTGATTTCGACCAGTCCCACCAAACAGAATGATAAGGTCCGCCATTACCGGCATGCTCCGATTCTCCCGGCTCGGTTGCTGCGTCGATATTATTTCCACTTGCGATTTCTGTATCATCCGGTAAAGATGGAGCATTGTCAAACATTTCGCTTGGAGGTGCTGCACTTTCGAATACATATGCCGCGCCGGCTTGAGAACCGCCTGTATCTTCCTGGTATGCTCCAACGACAGCGATTCCTCCCGCCACAGCTACTGAATTGCCGAACATATCGGAATTTCCGACATTTGAGGCGATAAGTTTTTTCACTTGACCCCAGGCATTAGCGCCGCCGATATTACGCTCAAATACATAAGCCGCGCCGGCAAAAGTTTCGACACCATAATCTTTGAATGGCGCGCCAACAATTGCAACATTTCCTGCCACAGCTACTGAATTACCGAATTGATCGAACATTTCTGAATCAGAAGCGATTAATTTTTTCATCTCTCCCCAATTATTCTCTCCGCCTGTATTGCGCTCGAAGATATACGCCGCGCCACCGTTCGCACCATCCGCGCCAACAATTGCCACATCACCAGCCATTGCGACATCCACGCCGAAATACTGTGCATTTGTAACAGTCAGTTTTTTTATTTCCCCCCAGATATTAATTCCTCCTTCATTCCGCTCGAAAATATATGCCGAACCGGCATCTTCACCACCGGTACTTTCTAATTTAGCTCCGACAATTGCCACATCAACAGCTATCCCGACAGAACGACCGAACCAATCACCTGCATCAGCATCGGAAGCGATCAATTTTTTCACTTCCCCCCAGGCATTTACGCCGCCCTGATTTCGTTCAAAGATATACGCTTTTTCATTACTTGTACCGATAATTGCTACATCGTCCCCCACTGCAACCGCCTGTCCAAAGGAATCGTAAACCTGTGCATCTGATGCGGTCAATTTTTTAATTTCGCCCCAAGCATTAC
This sequence comes from bacterium, assembly GCA_029933535.1. Classification (GTDB taxonomy): domain Bacteria; phylum Auribacterota; class UBA3054; order UBA3054; family B51-G9; genus B51-G9. The sequence goes on from JAOZNZ010000513.1 coordinate 1,932, forward strand.
TTCCTCCCTCGTTTCTATCAAAAATATATACTGCGCCGGTATCATTAGTATAGGTATCCACTCCGATTGCGCCGACGAACGCCAGATTACCTTCAATTGCGACTGAGCGTCCGAAACCATCTCCAAGTTGCGCATCAGAAGCCGTCAGTTTTTTCACTTGACCCCAGGCATTATCTCCGCCGGCATTCCGCTCAAAAATATAAGCTGCACCGGCATTTTTAAAACTGCTATCATTGAGATAAGCGCCAATGACCGCCACATCTCCGGCTACCGCGACCGAATACCCGAACCAATCGCCGTCATCCGTATCGAAAGCGATAAGTTTTTTTATTTCTTCCCAGACATTTGTATCGGCAATCAAGTTTGTTGAGCAGAATAACAGACAGGTCAAGAGAATCACAATTGATTTGCCACGTAAATTGGTTATATAAGATTTCATAGTTTTAGTTTTAGTTTTAGTTTTAGTTTTAGTTTTAGTTTTAGTTTTAGTTTGTTGGAGAAAATTCATCCCGATGCGTCCCGACACTCTATAGGCCGGGATCTATGACTTGTGCGATCGGGATTAATTTTCTCTCTTTAAAATAATAAATAATAATTGATAAATCATAAATATTAAATAAAAACCAGGCTCAGGTACAACAGTAAATTTATTATACCAGAAAATCCTGCTGTTAGTCAATGATAAACTGTTAGCCACTTCGAATCTCAAAACATAATTCGTTTCGTTGCCAATTAGATTTTCCGGAACAAGCCAGGGGATTTCTCCAAGTAAATTCGATACATCGTTGGTTATTATTCCAACTTCATTTGTCGTTTCAGCGAGATAAACGGAGATTTTACTGATAATCAAATTCGTGTCGTCAATGTCATCGGTTATTTTTTCTATATCCCAGATGATGTTTGTCGGCATCGGCGCAAAAAGAATCGCATTTTCTGAAGGGAAAATCAAAGCGTTAGTCGATATTTGCGGTTCGGATTCAATCAACGTTTTTCGTTGTATGCTGATGACATCATTTGTCGATTGGCCGTAAATATTTGTGCCTGAAACGGTAATAATATTCTGACCGACATCCAGGGATATTCCTGACACCTGAAACCAGACACCTGAAACCGGAATAGTTTCGCTTCCCCCAAGCGAATTAT
>JAOZNZ010000514.1 GCA_029933535.1 bacterium
ACTTAATTTTTGATTATTGTCAGAATCTAAATATTGTATATCAAGCCAGTCTTCATACCACCCATGACAATACTGAAACCAGCAAGAATGGAATTGAGGTAAAGAATTTGTATCACTATACCAAATTACAGGATCGGGATTCTCATGTTCGCCATATTTCGGTTGTATTTTGTGCATCCAGTCATCCCACAGAACAACAACATCGTTAGTAATTACGAATTCTGTTTGCAAAAATTGTGGATTTTCAAATTCACCAAATTCCGGCCAGTAAGCAGGCCCGAGCGCATCTACGACGCCAGATAATTGTTCGGTATATAGATAAAAATCATTTTTCGACAGTTGAAAATTTGGACGAATAACCCGAATATCAAGTTTTCCGAGGTATTCGCGTGTCAGATTAAGATAACTTTTCAGTGCAAAATCTTTCTTAGCGGCGTTTGCCCAGCCGTTAAAATCTATTTCTGTGCCATAAACATTAACTTCCATACCTCCAACACCAGTTTCTACATCTATTGATATTTTATCACCTTTATTTTTATAAAAATAGTCCAAAATATCGGGAGCGAGTTCATAATAAATAAGACTGAAACCTATGCTGATATAATTGTTTGTTGCTATACCATTTCTTATCCATTTATTATAAAAACATGTCTGCTGTAGTCCATATTCCCGCCATCGGACATGAAAGAACACATATAAACTTTGTTGGCTTCATAAGGAATATTTGTATTAATATTTTGTTCGAAAGAAATATTATTACCGTCAAAACCTGAATGAAAAGAAGCGTTTGCTATGCCTGCCATGTATTGGGCTGTTTTGCCAAGTTTGCTTGCATGCATCCAAAAACCTTGTTCGCTGCCGTCATCAATATCATGGAAAGGAATTGGTACCATAAATTCCCAATTAGTTAAAATAATTTCATCTCCGATATTCAAAACAAGTTCATAATCAGGTGTCAGGAAATTCATCCCGATTAATCGGGATGAATTTAGTATTTACTTTATCCTTGGGTGTTCGATGTTCAGGTGCCAGGTGTCAGGTGTCAGGTGTCAGGTGTCAGGTGTCAGGTGTCAGGTGTCAGGCATTTAATTTCGGATTACGGACCACGGACCACGGACCTGGATGTCCATTGTGTCCATTTGGTCCATTCGGTCCATGCTTACAGACGAATTAAAATTCTCCTATTTAATATTCAAATGTTTATCGAATCCCGAAAGTTTAAAAACTTTTTTCACATGCGGTGATACATTTATCAATGAGAAATTTTCGCTTCCGATTGATTTTGGAACATGTATGCAAATTCTTAAAAAACTTGACGCGATATATTCAACATCTTTCATATCAAAAACAACTGAATTTTCCGCTTGGCTTACTTTTACTATCAGTTCCTCTTTCCAGATTTGACATTCAGCGCTGTCTAATTTTCCGGTAAATGAACATATCAGTTTATCTTCAGTTAAATTGTAATTTATCATAATATTAGTAGTTTAAGTTAAATTCTTTTTCAAGAATATTAAAACCCAGTGCCTCATCAAAATATTTTCCCGAATCAAATCGGACAAACCTTTCATTATCTCGGCGCTTTGCAATTCTCTGTATGTTCAAAAGATGTCTCGCGGTAATGTTGTCTGTAGTGCTGTTGTTACCACGCGTTCCGCAGCCAAGTGTAAACGAAGTGTGAAGTGTGTTATATATTCCTCCTACTCCTCCCTGCGATGAAGGTGTGTTTACAACTATTCTGCCTGCATCCATTAATTCCGCGTAACATTTTATTTTTTCATCATCGTTGGAAAAAATACTTGCTGTGTGACCTGTGCCGCCATAAAAATTTAAGTCTATACAAATATTTACCGCACTGTCAAAATCTTCCCCTTCATAAAAAGCAATGATCGGTGCAAGTATTTCTGAGGAAAGAGGATACTTATCGCCCACTCCTTCAAGTGGTGCGACAAGGATACTTGTTCCGGCAGGAACATTTATTCCGGCTTCTTCAGCTATTTTTTCTGCCGGTTGGCCTATGATATCAGCATTCATAATTCCGCGTTCTTTATTATAGGCAACGTCTTCAACTTTTTTAATTTCTTCCTGTGAAAGAAAATAAGCCCCTCGGGTTTTCATTTCTTTAATCACTTCTTCTGACACAGATTTTTCAACAACAATCGATTGCTCGCTCGCGCAAACTGTTCCATAGTCGAAAGTTTTAGATATAAATATTTGTTCAACAGCAAAAGGTACATCCGCACTTTTTTCTATAAAAGCAGGTACGTTTCCGGCTCCGACTCCTATGGCAGGTGTTCCTGAACTGTAAGCTGCGTGTACAAGGCTTCCACCCCCTGTTGCCAGAATAAGCGCAAGATCCTTATGAGCCATTAACGCGTGCGTCTCTTCGCGGGCTGTACGCCCAAGCCATTGAATGCATTCTTCCGGTGCGTCAGCTTTTAGCGCAGCTTCATAACATATTTCAGCCGTTTTGCCGGAGCACTTAAGCGCTTTAGTATGCGGCCGGATAATTATCGGGTTTCTTGATTTTAACGCTATTAAAATTTTGAAAAGAACTGTTGAAGTGGGGTTTGTTACAGGTGTAATTGCAAAAATAGGACCGATAGGTTCAGCTATTTCAATTATCCCGGATTTTTCATCTTCGGATATTATTCCCACAGTTTTTTGGTTTTTAATATCTTCGTAAATAAATTGCGTTGCAACAACGTTCTTTATTACTTTGTCTTCCCACTTTCCAAGTCGCGTCTCCTCGACAGCTAGTTTAGCAAGTTTAATCCGATTATCAAATCCTGCTTTACAAACTTCATATACTATTTTATCAACATGTTCCTGAGAAAGTTGACCGAAAATCGCCGCTGCAGCTTTTGCTTTTGCAATTACCGCATTTATATCTGTTGTTTGATTCATGATGGCTCCTTGTTTAAAAGTTTATATCATTATATCACAGTTGCCGTTTTTGTGCAATTGACCACTAATAGACACTAATTAACACGAACTTATTTATTTGCAAAAAAATTCTGTGGGATGATACCGATTTGAAATATAATATTACTTTAGTTATAATTATATGT
>JAOZNZ010000515.1 GCA_029933535.1 bacterium
TTGTTAGAATAAGTGATCAGGTGTCAGGTGTCAGGTGTCAGGTGTCAGGTGTCAGAGGTCAGGTCTGCCCGCGCTATGAAATAACGTGCGAAGGGTGATTATGCCGAAGGTATCAGATGTCTCGATTAATCAATAATACATTGCCAGACACAAAAATGTCTCGGAGCGCAGCGGAGTAAATTGTCCCACGACAAAACCCCCACCATTCCACCATTCCACCATTCCACCACTCCATTACTCCCAATGTATTTCGGTCGCTTCGCGCCCGCGCAGTAAATGAATTTTCTTTTATGAGAAAATTCTTTATTCCTGCACTCCATATCTACTTCCCATGATGCTTATTCAATCGATGCAGGAATACCTGTTGATGTTTGCTTGCGAAATTTAACATTCTGTTAGTAATTAATTTTGCCGCGTCAAGAACAAACATCCAGATTAGGCAGTAAATCCATACAGCACCGATAAGCTGCCACGGCAGTTTATGAACAAGTAATCCAAAACCGCACATTGCCGCCGCAAAAATCTGCGTCCCGATAATTGCAAGAAATAAAGGAGCACCCGGGAAAGGAGGCATGAAAAATAATCTTTTTGTTCTTGCGACAAAAAGCATTAAATGTCCGCCGACAACAAGTTGCAGAAAGATCATTGTCTGAATATGTTGCGGTGAAATAACTGCACCCATAAATTCTTTTCCGTTATTGTTTATTCCAATAAAGAAAATTCCAAAAGTTTGTACTACTGCAAAAATTCCAAGCACCGTTGATGTCGAAAGAATGTTCGTCATGTTCCATCGAACAGGTTTGGGATCTACAATAGTGTTGTCATACGCTATCGTCATGATAGGAATGTCATCAAGAAGTGCGAGCAGGATGATCATGATTGCTGTTAAGGGTTGGAAAGCGGCATCACTGCCCGGAAGTGTTGGGAAGAAAATCATTGCCAGCACGACAAAAAACATAATATCAATAGTCATTGCTATTCTGTAAATTGTGTAGCTTGCCATTCTTTCAAAAATCTTCCGCGCGATTTCAATTGCTTCTATTATAACACTTAAGCCCGGCGCGGTAAGAATCAATGCCGCCGCTGCTCGAGCAGCGTCAGTTGCTCCCGAAACCGCTATTCCGGCATCGGCTTGTTTTAACGCGGGTGCGTCATTAACTCCATCTCCTGTCATAGCGACGATATGATTTCGTGATTGCAGTGCTTTAACGATTCCGTATTTATGTTCCGGAAAAACTCTTCCGAAGCCGTCAGCTTTTTCTATACATTCTGCCGTTCTGGCAGAAAGATGGTCGGGTGACTGATCGCCGAAAAGGTCGGTTGCAGCCTGAATATGAGCGCCAAGTCCAAGCTTTTTAGACGTTTCTGCCGCAATGGCTATATCATCGCCTGTAACCATTTTAACTTTCAAACCGTGGATTTTGGCGTTTGTGATTGTTTCAGCCGAGTCGTCACGCGGAGGATCAAACATCGGAATTATACCGAGAAAAATCCAACTCTTCCCATCATCTTCAGATTTCGCAACGCCAAGTGTTCGATATCCACGTTTGGCAAATGATGTAACTGTTTTATCCGCTTTTGAACTTTCCGTTTCGCTCATCGCGCTCATATCAATAATTACCTGTGGCGCTCCTTTAGTATAACGAGCAGTTTTTCCATCCGGAAGAATTATAGTTGATTCAGTTCTTTTGCTAACCGGGTCAAAAGGAATAAAATTTGTCTGCTTGTAGTTTTCTAAAACAGATTTATCTTCAAGACCGTTTATAATCGCTAAGTCAATTGCGTCATTATCTTCTTCTTTACTCGCAAGTGCTGCGGAGAGGATACACTCCGCTTCATTTCCAGCTGAAAAGATTACCGGTTTTTCGAGAGAGAGCTGATTTTTTGTTAAAGTTCCGGTTTTGTCGGAACATAAAATATCTACTCCCGCCATCTCTTCAATTACCTGAAGACGGGAAACTATAGCTTTTTTCTTTGACATGGCAAGTGCACCAAGTGCCATTGTTACTGAAAGAACCGCCGGCATTGCGACCGGGATAGACGCGATTGCAAGAATAAGAACCAATTTTGTCAGTTTTAATATCGCAACTAAATCAATCGAATTAGTTGCAATGTGGTCGCGGTATAAAACTACTGAACTTAAAATTATACATAAAACAATTGAAAGAGCAATTAGAAAATTGCCAACGTGCATTACCGCTTTCTGAAAATGTGAAATGGTTCCGGCTCGCGCAACAAGTAATGCCGTCTTGCCAAAAAATGTCTCACCGCCGGTTGCGGTGACAATAGCATCCATTTCCCCCTGCTTGGCTATCGAACCCGAATAAACTATATCACCAACTTTTTTGTTTACAGGTAGCGATTCGCCGGTAAGAGCTGCCTGGTCAATGCTTATATAATTTCCGCCAACAAGTTTGGCGTCTGCCGGAACTACATCACCAAGTCGAATCCTAATTACATCACCGGGAACGAGATTAGAAGCATCAACTTCGTTCCACTTCCCATCGCGTAACGCTTTAGCCTTAAGCGCGAGACCTTTTTTTAGTGCGTCAAGAGCGTTGCTTGCTTTGTGCTCTTCCCAGAAACCGATAAGTGCGTTAAAGATAAGCAGAACTGTTATGATAATAAAATCATCAACATCTTTTGCTAAGAGAGAAAGAACGGCTGCAATTTCAATCATCCAGGGAATCGGTCCCCAGAAAAATTTTAATAATTTCAGAAAAACCGATTCGCTTTTTGCTTCGATAGAATTCGGTCCGCAGATTTCTATTCGCTTTGCTGCTTCAGCAGAAGTTAATCCTTCTTTATTAGTGTTAAGAGTTTGAAAAATTTCATCAACCGGCATTTTTTCCGATTTCTCTGAATCGATGGTAAAAGAATTTTGTGCTGACATAATAACCTCATTTTTAATTATCGCCACTAAGATACTTAGCATTTTTTTCGCCACTAAGACTCCAAGACACTAAGAATATTGGGAATCCGGCGTGTGCCCGGACAATATTTAAAACAATAAAATTTCTTTCTTTAAATGATTTTGTCCCAAATGATTTTGTTAATGTTCTTTTTG
>JAOZNZ010000516.1 GCA_029933535.1 bacterium
GTCAAAATGCGTGAGCAGTTAACTCTCACGCAAGAAATGGCGAAACGTCTCGCGGAGATTGAAAAAACTCTTATTGTCCATGATTCGGCACTCGTAGATTTATATAAAAAAATCCGCCCGCTACTTTTACCGCCTAAACAATCCAAAAAACCAACAATTGGTTTTCGTGATAAAAACAAAAAAACAAAATATACTGTAAAAAGAGAATCCAAATAAATTCCCCTCCTGTTTTAGGAGGGGTGCCCATAGGGCGGGGTGGTTCCCCACAAATCCATTAATCCATTAATCCATTAATCCAACAATCCATTCTTCTCCATGTTAGACCAGAAAACTAAACAACATATCAATAACGCAAGAAATGTTCTGGTTGGTAAAGTGCCCGACCCGAAAGCGCAGGTTGAACAAATCACCACCGCGCTCATCTATAAATTTATGGATGATATGGATAAAGAAAACGAAGAACTTGGCGGGAAAATACAATTCTTTACCGAAAATCTAAAAGGTTTCTCGTGGTCTAAATTGATGAGCAGGGAACTTTCAGGGGATGAAAGATGGAATATTTATACCCGCGCTCTCGAAGCATTTGCAAAAGCTGAACAAATTCCCGAGCTTTTTCGAACTATTTTTAAAGGCGCTTTTCTCCCCTATCGCGATCCGCAAACCCACGAGAAGAAAATAAAAGATAAAATCGCGGAAGTTTGGGGAGAATAAATAAAGCACCAGCCCAGGAAAAATTTAAAATATCAGCCCATGACTTTAGTCGTGGGGTATTGTAAATCAAAATGTGTTTAACCGTTTCAACGGTTTTTATCTCTATTAATACCGATGAATAAACCGTTAAAACGGTTAAGACTTCGTTAATTATTTTACACCACGACTAAAGTCATGGGCTGATATTAGTTAAAAATTCATTTTTTATTCTCTGCTGGTCTAGTGACTTAATAAATAAAAATTATAGCTATTATGAGTAATGAAACTGAATTAAGTAGAGAACAACTTGTGATTATTATTGGCGAAGACTGGATGAAATTTCAAAATTTATTAAATTATTGCCTTTGCCCGACTTGTAAAAAATCAGTAGCAATTGTTGATTATAAAATATTTTTGAATAAAATGAATGATATTGTTTTGAAAGGTAAATGCGTAGAGTGTAACACTTCGATAAACAGATATATCGAAACAGGCGAAAATCCAAAATATATTGAGCGAATTAAAGCAATTATAAAATGACAATATGATACAATACAGTGTCAGGAACGTCTTTTATTGCCTCTTCACAATTAATGCGTGCCCGAGAATGCCGGGATTGATTGCATCTAAATCTACCCTTTGTTAATATTGCAATTTGAATAACGCAATATTATCTTGCTTTTATTTAAATAATATGATATAATAGTTTGATTAGAAAAAACAACCAAACGGAGCAAAAATGAAAGATAAACAAAGTCTTATTGGCTGTCGGGTTTCGCACGCACGTAAACAATCAAGACTAACACAGGAAGAATTGTCAAAATGCCTTGGATTTAAGGACAGACAAATTCTTTCAAATATTGAAAATGGAAACCGTGCGGTTTCCGCAGAAGAACTTATAAAAATAATGCAGGTAACAGGAAGAAGTCTTGAGTTTTTTACCGATTCTTTTATCATAGCCGGCGAAGCAGAATTTTCTTTTCGTGCGAAAGCGAACACTCCGATCCTTAATAAATTTCAGGAACAAGCTGAAAAACTTCTGGGTACTTATAAAAGATTGTCAGAGCTTGAAGGCAATCATTTTAGTTATTTTTCAAGAATGCTGAGAATTACTGAGAGAAGTTCTTTTGAAGATGCAAATCAAGCCGGTGAAATTTTTGCCGAGTATCTTAATCTTGGAGAAGTTCCAGCTGAAAATCTGAGAAATAAAATTGAAGAAGAATTAAATATATTACTTCTTTTAGTTGATGCACCGCAAGATATTTCCGGCGCGGCTTGCCGTTTACAAAATTTTGATTCGATTTTAATTAATCGAAATGAACAGCTTGGCAGAATAAATTATGATATTTCTCATGAACTTTTTCATCTTCTGACTTGGGATAGAAAAAAAATGCGGCCGGAGCGATTAGATATTACGACACACGAAAAAAAACGGTCGCGCTGTGAACAATTAGCTGATATATTCGCATCGGCATTTTTAATGCCGGAAAAGTCATTACAAAGCCGGTGGGAAAAACTGAAACATCTGGAAGTTCACAAGCGATTAAACTCAATTGCCACTTATTTTAACGTAACGGCAATAGCGTTAAAATGGAGATTAAAAAATCTTGGCTGGCTTGATGAGAAACAAATCAAAAATATAAATGACAAACTTTTAACTGCAAATGGAGAAGCAAAAAAAAACATTGAAAAACCACCTTTATTTTCTAAAAAATTCGTTACCGTGCTTCACAATGCTCTGGATACCGGAAAAATATCCGCACGCCGTGCAGCCGAACTAACAGATTTATCATTAGATAAGCTATTGGAAATATTTAAGCAATATAAATTAACGCCACCTTTTGACCTTTAACAATGACACAACCGAAAAAGAAGAATGTTTTAATTGATACAAAAGATTACCACTTAGAACTGATATTTAATTCTTGCTAAATCAAAGCCTGATCTCTTTAATCCTTTTCCCAACCTGCGAATTTTCGATACATGAAATTAATATCGGTTGAATATTTTTATGTTAAGAGAAAATCTTGACAAGAATAATACTCTTAAATTTACAAATGAAGAAAAAAAGATTTTTGTCTATTATGCACTAAATAACTGTATATTTGATTTCTCGGCAGAAGAAAATGATTATTGTAAAGTTAATTTTCACAATGTAAATGATATTCCACTTTTTAAACTTGCTTTAAAATACAATGATAACCAAATGAATGAAAAAACTTTCGACTGGCTAAAGCGATTTGGAGTCATAATTCCTGCTAAAAATGAATTTTCGCTTATATTGGCAAATGTAATAAAAATAAAAAACAGATATGAAAAAGAATATTAATTTAATCTTGAGTGTGTTATTTATAATTTCCTGTAATG
>JAOZNZ010000517.1 GCA_029933535.1 bacterium
CGTTATTTTCTGTATTCCTTTGCGATTTTTGCGCCTTGGCGAGATAAATTATCTTAATTGAAAAGGATTAAAGATTTAATTATAAAATATAAAAAAGAAAATTAAAGACTTTTGATTAATTTAACTTCGTGTTCTTAGTGTCTTAGTGGTAAAAAATAAGTAAACAAGAACTGGAGGGACGCTGTCCTCAGCGTCCTAAACATCGGCAAAACCTAACTAGCCAAAACTTACTTTTTAGGACGCCAGGGACGGCGTCCCTCCAGGTTTTTTCTTAGAAAATGCCAAATCGGGCAATATTTAATAAAAAAAATTACTCCATGGCGCACCTTCGACATTCGACATTTTTTGCCGATTATACTTGGCAAATCAATAGTCCAAAATCCGATGTGTGAAAGTAAGTTTATGCAAAAATTTGCTGTCCACTTGTTTTTTTTTTGTGAATTTGGTATATTTATAGGAACAATAGTAATGTATCTTTGCGGTATGACCGATTCAATTAATAAACAATACAAAAGAGATTTTTATGAACGATAATAAAACAAATAAAACTATTAACGTTATTTCAGGAACTCACTGGGATAGAGAATGGCGCTACACTGCTGATGAATCACTTCTACGATTAGTTGAACTTGTAGATGAATTGCTGGAAATCCTGGAATCAAATGATGACTATAAATGCTTTCATTTAGATGGCGGCACAATTGTAATGGAAGACTATCTTATGGTCAGACCGGAAAATAAAGATAGAATTCGGAAATTGATTGAAGCGGGACGGATTCATACAGTAATGTGGTACACTCTTCCTGAAATGTCTTCCGTGTCTCCTGAATCTTTAATTAGAAACCTTCTTATTGGAAAACAATATGCTGATGAATTCGGTGGTGCTATGAAAACGGGTTATACGGCAACTTCTTATGGTCAGATTTCTCAATTGCCACAAATATATTCCGGTTTTGGAATGCATACAGCAATATCATATAGAGGAACAAATAAACATCAGGTCCCACCGGTTTGTTTGTGGGAAAGTCCAAACGGCAGCGAGATATATCATATACGTTGTTTTGATGAAGTTACACGTACAAACTGGTTTTTCTTTACGCATTATGAACTTGTACTCGGTAAAAATCCACGCGATTTGAGTACCGAATGGAAAGAAGAAGAATGGCCGGTGCACATGGCAGACGAAAAGATGTATGAAACGGCTGTACAGATGAAAAATGAGAATTTTGATTTTAATTCCGATAAAGATAAATTAATTTCTGCTCTGAGACATCTTGTTAAACAGGCAGAACCGCAAGCGATTGGCAATCAACTTCTTGCTTTGGATATGGAGGACAATGCAGTCCCTTATATTAATTTACCGAATATGATAAAAGCCATCAATTCAGTTCAGGAAGATTATCTTGTAAAGCAGTCCTCTCTGGATGACTATGTTGATAACGCGTTAAAAAATGTTGATAACGATAAATTGAAAAAACTTTTCGGCGAAATGAGGTTCACAGGTATTGAAGCAGGATTTAACGGACTTCTCGGCGCAACACATTCCTCGCGAATATCTTTGAAATTGATGAACGATGAAGCTCAAAGAGAATTGATCAGCATTGCCGAACCACTTTGCAGCATAAATTCAATGCTTGGTAACGCATATGAACAGTCTTTACTTAAAAGAGCTTGGGGGGAATTGTTGAAAAATCATGCCCATGATAGTATTTGCGGTGCGGCAATCGATTCAGCTCATAAAGATAATCCAACCCGATTCCGTGCAGCGACAAGTATTGCCCGTGAATGCTGTCGTAAATCATGTGAAGAAATTTGGCTTAAGATGGATACAGAATCTAAATTTAAAGATGGCGATATTACTCTGACTTTCTTTAATACTCTTCCTATTGAGCGTAAAGGCGTGCAGTTGGCGGTTATTGATGTCCCTAACATTGTTATCGGGGATGGAATGATTGAACCGTGTACCGGTGCCGGGGCAATTATAGAAGGTTTTGATCCAGATAAAGAAATATCTTATCAATATTTTGATATTATTGATGAAGAAGGTAATAAAATTCCATATAAATTACTGGAAAGAGAAGATATTGAAATGGAAGTTGAAAGGAAATTGGATTCCAATGCCGCAGCGTATAAACTTCAGCGAAACAGAGTTCTTCTTGATGTGAATATCCCGACTTTCGGTTATAAAACTTATGCACTGAGACCGCGCATAAGAAAGTATGAGACACACCCAAAACCAGGCAATGACAGAAAACTTATAGCAGCCACTGACGGAGTTCTTGAGAATAAATATCTTAAGTTAAAAATAAACCCGAACGGCACTTTTGATATTACCGATAAAGAAACAGGTAAAACAATTGATGGTATGCATTACTTCTGTGATAACGGAAGCACAGGTGCCGCGCATATAACTAAAATACCGCTTAGAGATTATACCGTTACAAGTCTTGGCAGTTCAGCAGCTATCACTTTATTGGAAAATAATGAATTGAGGGCGGTTTGGAGAATAGATTTGCAGATGACTATTCCCGCATCGGCAGATCTTGATAATCGCAACCGTTCAGAAAAAATGGTTACTTTACCTATCAGTACATTTTTAACTCTTTCCAAAGACTCAAAATATGTTGAAGTAAAAACAAAAATAACAAATATTGCACGCGATCATAGATTACGTGTAATGCTTCCTACGGATGTAAAAACGGATTTTGCTTATGCTGATGGACCTTTTGACATATTAAAACGTCAAATACAGTGGGATATTACTGCTGAAAATATGGAAAGTTATCATCCGTTTAAACCAATGTTGAATTTCGTGGATTTAAGTGATTCAGATACCGGTATTGCTTTCTTAAGTAAAGGATTAAACGAATACGAAGCCGTTGACGATAAACGCAGAACTTTAGCTATTACTCTCTTGAGAACTACAAGACATTATATGGCAGCTAATAGAAGTATGTTTACTCCGGAAGAATATGAAAAACATCATTCAGGTCAGCATTGTCTCGGTGATATTGAATTTGAATACGCAATTTATCCTCATTCCGG
>JAOZNZ010000518.1 GCA_029933535.1 bacterium
ACAAAAGAGCAAATTTACTCCGAGTGCCTGATAAATCCCCTCTCGAGAGGGGTGGACGCGAAGCGGACGGGGTGTGTTATCACAGCCCCGGCACAACCAACGCGACAATGACTGCACAAATTAAAAGTGAAATTCTTAAAGAAGGCTGTTTTGAAACCCCAGGTACGATCCCAATATCATATCCAAGAATGTCAAGAAATGTTTTTGATTCTTTATTTATAACCACCGGAACGAATGCGAAAATAGCCTGATGTTCCAATGGGTGTTCCTTTAGGATCATATTCTACATAAAGGGTATATGAGTTTTTATCATTAGTAACTTCAAAAGCAGAAAACTCGTCATTCGATTCGGCAAACTGATCAAAATAGGCTATTGAATCATTTCCACAACTCCATAGTTCAGAAGATAGCGACCCATAGAAATCAAATAGAACAGTTGAATTACTATTAGAATTAACAAACAGTTTCATTCTTAAAGTTGCTTTTGTATTAACCTTTCCATTTTCAACATATTTAATAAGGGGCGGTGATATTATTTCAAACCAGATCCAATATGTCCGCTTTGTAACAGGCAAATTTACAAGTTGATATGATCGAGAAAATTTTTGTGTCAAAGAAATAGACTCAATTTTAATTTCTACACCCGGGCAACCTAAAAAAGTACTAGGAATATACTTTATTGTTCCGTTTCCGCTATAATTTTTTACCTGTTTTTTTATACTATATGATCTCATAGTGCCGCACCCCAAAATAGCTATAAGAAAAATTAAGAGATAAAGAAATTTTGAATTTTGAATTATTGTTTTCATGATTATTGGTGTCGGACCGAGTTAACTTACTTGTAATACGCTTTTTACATCACTATTTAAGCTGTTTTATTGTCTTAGAAGGCTGTTTTTGATGCCAAAAATGCACGTTTAAGGCTTTATTACGTTGTTTAAAAGCTTGTATTGTATATATAAAATAAGCAAAAGTGAGCTTTATTATATCATATTTTACCTTAAAATGCCCTTTTTGATAGCAAAAATGATGCTCTAAGGACTGTTTCAGGCCTTTATATTTATATAAACAACGTGTTTGACTGTATTTAACTCGGTCCTACTCAAATATTAATTTTTAAAACAGAATAAAATTTAATTTATATTTAATTTAAAACCCTGTATATCCTGTATATCTTGAATAAAATCCCCCATGCCCCCCTTTAAAAAAGGGGGAATACATAAAAATCAGACAGGAAGAACATGATCTACAGGATAATAAAATGTTATAAGATAGTTTATCTCGCTCAACGAAGTAACGCTGTACTCACGTTCAGGCGCTAAGCTCCCAGCATTCGCCGGGCGCGGCGCCAAGGAAATACTAACGAGGAAAAGAAGATCACGAATATTATATCAAACAGTGTGATAACTTATCAAAGCAAAGAACCAGGCATGCACCGGTCACGTGCTTTGATTACTATTTAAAAATCAATTAGACAAAAAACACAAAATATGGTAACATATAAGGTTACGGTTGATTGGACTGTCCTGTCACCCCTCTGGCATTTCGATAACAACTCTTCATTACGGAGAAGATTTATGAAAACTTCTGTTCTTTTTATAATTGCATTTTTACTTTCTTTAATTACTACAAATACCTTTGCCGGTTCAGGTACAGAGTCAGATCCCTACACAATAGCTGAAGCTCGCGCTCTACCTGAAAATTCCACTATGCACTGGGGACAGGGATATATTGTTGGAGGTCGCTATGATGATTTTGACCCTCCTTATAACAACAATTTCGCCATAAGTTGCGCTGATTTGGACAGCGAAACTGATGTAAATAATTGTTTACAAGTAAAGTTAGAAACAGCATTTCGTGATACTTGGGGACTTAATGCTCACCCGGAAAATGTAGGCAAATTTATTAAATTTCACGGATTTCGCGATAATTATGGCGGTAAACCAAGTTTTGAAGGTATTGACGATATTCAGGAAACAGGTTCAGGGCCGGCTGACGACCCGAATATAAATGTTTCAGCCACACTTGATTTCGGCAGGATCGGCCCCGGAACAGTATCGACACAACAACTTGACATTAGTAATTCAGGACTTTCTAATGTTCTGAATGTTACCGCTTTTGAAGCTGTAAGCGGCGATACTAATATTTTTGAGATTGGCGCGCTACCGTCCCCTATCGGTCCTAATGGTTCATCAGATGTCATTCAAATTGTTTATGCACCCGGATTTTTAACCGGAGTTAGCCATTCAGCAATTTATAATCTTATATGCAACGACCTCGGTAACCCGACGAATGAAATAACAGTTATCGGCGGAACAACTTTCGGTGAAATTACAATTTATGATATTCAATACACAACAAATCCGAGTGGTGATTCTCCTCTCGTTGGTGAAATTGTAACAGTAACCGGCATAGTCACTTATACAGAGCTTTCGGGTTATGTTATTTCCGAGCCGTCAGGCGGAGCATGGAATGGAGTTTATGTTTATGACAAATATCACCGACCCGATAAGGGTGATCAGCTTCATATAGAAGCTTTAGTTGATGAATATCATAATTTAACCGAATTAAAAGATGTAACATCTTACTCAGTTGTAAGTAAATCAAATTCAGTACCGGCAGCAATAATTGCTGCCAATGATTTTGCTGTTGAAGCTTATGAAGGTGTGCTTATAAGTGTAACAAACATTACAGTAAGTAATCAAAAAGTTGATAATTTCGGTTGGCAGATTCAGGATTATTCAGGCACATGCAATGTTGGCCATGAT
Source organism: bacterium (assembly GCA_029933535.1). GTDB lineage: Bacteria > Auribacterota > UBA3054 > UBA3054 > B51-G9 > B51-G9. Next base: position 2,769 of record JAOZNZ010000518.1, read on the forward strand.
TCTTATAGAGTCCTTTATCGTTATATCCCGAAAACCGGGAATACACTTGATGCTGTAAGTGGTGTTGGTTGGCAGTTTGATGACAATCGTAAAATCCAACCGCGCGACGACGATGATTTTATCGGAAGGGAAGTTATTGAATACGCTTTGCAAGGAATGGTAATGACGCCTGAAGGACCGCAGAGCAACTGGTATGTACATATTCTAGATGATAATATTATTGCGGTAACTAATGTTGCTCCTTCAGGAATTAACATAGTTGACACTGA
>JAOZNZ010000055.1 GCA_029933535.1 bacterium
ATTACTTGCGCCGCTTTGCGGCTGAACCCTTTTCGAGCAGCCTCTACTTAGACCCGAAATGGGCTGTTAATCAAACAAACATCATGAACAAAAAAACACTAAAAAAATACCTGGTGGGCGATTTTACACTCAAACGAGTGCTTCGCTCCATTCTGTTCATTTACGCTTTTTTATTCATACTGACATTATTTTCGGATAAGTTAATTTTCCAGCCGCAAAAGCCGGGTTACAAAGATAATAGCGAAATAATCAAAATAGAAATGATTGATGGACCTCCTATTTCAGCTATGTACTTTGAAAATCCCAAAGCAGAATTTACCGTTTTGTACAGCCATGGCAATGCAGTTGATATCGGTAATCTTTATGGATTTTTTACAATGTATCGCGACTTGGGTTTCTCAGTGCTGGCATACGATTATTGCGGCTACGGAACAAGTCCCGGTAAACCAACTGCTGAAAATGCTTGCCTTGCAGCCGATGCGGCTCTAAAATATCTTGTTGAAAAACGCGGTTTGAATTTGAATGAAATTATCATTCACGGCCGATCAGTCGGAGGAGGACCGGCGCTTTATCTTGCCCGCAAAAACAAGGTCGCGGGATTGATTGTTGAAAGTTCATTTGTTAGCGCGTTTCGTGTTCTCACACGCATTCCGATTCTTCCTTTTGACAAATTTAAAAATATTAATCTGATTGACAAAGTGAATTGCCCTGTACTTGTAATTCATGGAAAAAAAGACCGCACAATATCATTTTGGCACGGGGAAAAACTTTTTGAGAAAGCTAAAGAACCTAAAATGTGCTGCTGGCTCGAAGACACAACTCATAATCATATACCTGAAGAAGCCGGAATGAAATACCTGTCAGCAATATCCGATTTTACCAACTTAATACATTCATCACAAATTAACACAAATCAGGTGAAAATAAAGGCTCTTCGTATAAACGGTGGGTAAATCTAAAGATTTTTCCGTTTATTAGTTTGTCTTGGCACATTTGATATTTTCTCAAATTTCTTTTGTAGTCGGTCGCGTTGAGGCCGGTTGTTATTCCCCCTTTCCTAAAGGGGGTTAGGGGGATTTTCTTCACTTTAGTCTTGGTAGTTGAGAATTCGATATTGGAACTTCTTTCTTAATATTAAATCAAGTCTCAACTCCGAACTACCAATTCTCAATTTTCAAGTTTTAATTCCCCTTTTTCTAAAGTGGAACATCCCGATTATTGGGAGTGGGTTAGGGGGATTTTCTTCACTTTAGTCTTGGTAGTTGAGAATTCGATATTGGAACTTCTTTCTTAATATTAAATCAAGTCTCAACGAGGTCAGCTACAATAATAGCTTCCCCCCCAAAAAAAACATTGAGCCATCTCCTGATACTTGACATATCTTACATAACAGACTACAATAATTATAGTGCCTGAACGAAGCTTTTTCGTTTAGGCATTATTATAAAATTTAAATTTATTAAACAACAGCTAAAGGAGTTAAAATGGATTTTAACGGATTAAACATGAACCTTGGGAATATTTCCAAATTGTCTAACGCTAAAACACGTTCCATAACCGCCGAAAACGTTTACGGCGAAAAAGGTAAAGCAGGAATGGCTGAAGTGTCGGATTCTCCACAGCAGGAAGTAACAAAAATCGGCCAAAAATGGCAGAATAATTCCTGCGCACGAGACCTCGGAATAAAATGGAAGGTTCGACCCTGTATTTCTCTCGAAAAAGAATCTACTACTACTATTATGGATATTGACGGTCCGGCATGCATTCAGCATATCTGGATTACTATTGATAATAAAAGATTTCGTGATTTAATTATGAGAATTTACTGGGACGGTGAAGAAACTCCAAGCGTAGAATCCCCTATCGGTGATTTCTTCTGTAACGGTTTTAATACCCGCACAAACGTCCTTGCACTACCGATAAATGTTAATCCAACAGGCGGACTTAATTGTTATTTCCCAATGCCTTTCCGCAAGCACGCGAAAATAACTATTGAAAATCGCTCGCCGGAAAATATTGACGGTTTCTTTTACGCTATAAATTACACTTTAACAGAAATTCCCGAAGACGAAGCATATTTTCACGCGCAGTTCCGCCGTACTAATCCTTTAACATATAAACAAGATTATGTTATAATAGATAATATAAAAGGTAAAGGACATTTTGTAGGTACTTATATGGCTTGGCAGCAAAATAATACAGGCTGGTGGGGCGAAGGCGAAATTAAATTTTTCATGGACGGCGATGGAGAATTCCCAACTATATGCGGTACAGGTACTGAAGATTATTTCGGTGGCGCGTGGTGCTTTGCAGATACTTTTTCCGCTCCGTTTATGGGTTATCCACTCGGTGTAAAAGGCGGAGCAAAGCAAGGCGACCGGCATGGCCTTTACAGATTTCACATTATGGACCCTATTCGCTTTGAAGAAGATTTAAAAGTAACTATGCAGGCTATAGGCTGGCGAAGCGAAGGAAGATATTTACCCATGCAGGACGATATTTCTTCCGTTGCGTACTGGTATCAGGCGGAACCTCACAACGCTTTTCCGGAACTTCCTGACAGGGATTATTGTGAAGTGATATAAAATTGATCTAATTGATCTAATTTCTAATTAACCTAAAAAATGAACAATAAACAAGAAAAAGAAATGAACAAAAAAAGATGTTCTTTCTTTGGATTTTGGAAATTGTAGGAGTTCACAGCTTTATCGTGTGTTTGGGTTTTGGAAATTAGACATTGATATTTGATCAGATCAATTAGATCAATTAGAAATTAGGTCAATTTTTTCCCGTCCATTCGGTCCGCTTCGCCCTGTGGAGTCTTACTCCACCAGGGTTTGGTCCGTTTGGTCCATTTGGTCCATTTGGTCCATTTGGTCCATTAAACTCCCCTCCTAATCCCCTCTTGAGAGGGGTGGGTGAAGCGACGGGGTGTGTTAAGGCGGGGTGGTTAAATGGCCATTCGATTCAACTAACAAAAAACTAACATGAAAACAAAACTTATACTTTTCGCTCTTCTTGCTTTCACTGCAAACACGTTCGCAAATCCCGGCCCACCTTGTTATGACAAAGATTTCGAAACCCACAATGTAGCAAATTTTAAATATAGGCCAATAAATACCGGAGATAGTTGGGATTTCACTAATATGGCCGGAGTGGCAAGAGAAGGCGGCGCGTTCCCCGGAACTTTACCAGCTGATGACGGTGACAGCATGGCGTTTCTTCAGGAACAAGACGCGGAAGTTGCACAAACTATCAACGGTTGGTCTCCGGGCAGCGTTTATCATATCTGTTGGAGTGAAGCCAGCCGGCAGGGATATTCCAACGGTATGCTTCAGGTTTTGATTGGTTCCGGTGATGGCGGTACGAGCACAATAACCGAACTTTTCCCCTCTCACGAAGTAGCGAATAAAACTTCGTGGAACAGAACCCAAACAGTTTTTACCGCGTCTCAAAACACTCATCGATTGTATTTTAGACACAATTATACCGGCTCTGATGACCGTACTACTTTTATCGACAGAATAAGAATCTGGGTAGAACCCACTACTCCGCCGGACTCGTTTCCGAAATTTACTGTTCCTGGTTTTGAGACGGAAATGTCCAGCATGCGCGACCTTTTTTATTTGCATTATCCTGTGCCGATACTCGGTACTTTCAATTGTCATTGGGTTGCGGAATCTACTTTGTGGCCTGCCGTTGATCCTCTGAGGCAGAATGCTACCCGTGCAAATCACAAAAATGCTATCGCGACAAGAAGAATCAGCAGCAACGGGTATATTTCTTGTCACCAACATCTCGGTCTCGCTCATTCGGAAGGCTGGCCGTTTCCTTATTGGACTCAAAGCGACGGCTGGGGCAGACATTTCGCGCTTTCAGAATTCTGGGGAAGTCGCTGGGGAATTTCACCGACTACTACCGATTCAGGCTGGACTAAAACAGGCGCTTCTACCGTCAGCATAGACAGAGACAATGGCTGGGAACTAAACCTTTCAAGCGCTAACGCGGAAATAATTACTCCGGTTATGTCGGTGAAAAATATGGTCGCGCCTTTTATCCGACTCGAATGGGAATGGAGAGACGCCGTTCCCGGAGTCCTGCCTTATATCGAATGGAGCACGACTGCTTATCCTTTTGCTTTTGACTCTTCTCACAGAGTTTATTTCGAACCGATCACTTCTGCAGACGGCGCGGTTTACACTATGATTCCACTCTATCAACATTCTTTGTGGAATGCAAACGACACTTTACGTGGATTGAAAATTAATTTCGGGAATTCCGCAGGTACGACTGTTAATGTTCGTTCTTTAATTACATCCGTTGATTCGCGGCATAATGGAAATAATTCGATTTACACTGACGCATGCAACAGTATAATTAACTGGACAGGAAGCAAAAGTTTTATCGCTGAAAATATTAACAAAATCCGCCTCGCAGTCGCTTACGCAATTGACGAATTCCAGGTCTATTCCAATAAATGTGTCTTTACTCCATGGATCGGGCACGACGGTCGCAGCGGTATTGAATACAATCCTTCAAAAACCATTTTCAAAGGTCGTGGTGTTGGAAACGGATACTGGGACCTTCTCCCTTTCGGCGGTAAAGATACTCTGGCTACTATTTATCTTTACAACGCGTTAAACGAACTCGCTGAACTCGAAGAGCAAATCGCAAAACATCCTGAATGGAAAATTCCCGGCAGCGAGAATAAATTTTCTCCCGAGGAATTAAAAAGTCTCGCTCTGGAACTGAAAAATAACTCTACACAGTTTTGGAATCAGGTTACTGAAAGATTTGTTACCGCTATCGATATTAATGGCGTGGCTTACGATTACGGTTTAACATTCTTAAGTTGCGAAGCGGTTTATTATGGTTATGCAAACGAATATCAATCAAGAAAAATTGCCGAATGGCTTGACGGGAAACGAGCAGTCGCAGGTGATACTTCTCAAACTAATGATATTTATCATTGGGAATTCGGTCCTCGGGCAACAACTCTCAGAAATATTGAATATTATAGTTATGTATGGTCAAATCCGGAAAGTATTCCTTTCGGCGGACAGGTTCAGGACGGCGGCGCTGTTCTCGGATTCACTTATCATGACCTGATGACAAGATTAAAAACTTACGGTGCTGATAACGCGTGGCACAGGCTGAATAAAATTCTTGACTGGTTTGCCCGGGTGCAGACAGAAGGCGGATATCGTGAATATTATTACGATAGCTCTGTCGCAACACGCGGAACTTTGCAGGGTGGAGGAACAGCCGGCGGACTCGGTATGGATTTTGAATTTTATGAAAGCGTACTCGTTCCCCAGATTATGATCCGCGGTTTTCTCGGTTTTGATCCAAAAACGGACGGCTTCGCCATCGACCCGAAATTACCTTCCTCCTGGCCTTCACTGACGATAAACCGTATAAGGCTTCAAGACACTATTTTAACAATTTCAGCAACAGGAAGTTCAGTTTTTGTTTCTATTGAAGGTGGAAATGATGCTTTGAAAATTTATCCGCCGTATGACAGATATGAAATAAAATATTACGATTCTTCTGATATCGAAATTTATAATTTCACCACTTTTATAAATGATAATAATGAAGGCATCCCGCTCCGCAGCAATGAAAGTTACAAAATAGAATTGATTCGGAAACCCATGCTCCAAAACTTTAGTTTTGAAGATAACGGAATTGAAATTACATACCCCGGATATATTGCAAATAATCCTGTTGATGCTTGGACTTTTTCTACCGCTAGCGCAGGGCGCAACACTTCCGACGGCCCGTTTTTCGGAAGCGGAAAAACTCCGGATGGTCATAATGTATGCTTCATTCAATCATTAGGTTCTGTCAGCCAAACAATTTCAGGTTTTGATAGTGGCGGAAGTTATAAACTTTCTCTAAACGCTAACGCGGGAACATGGCAAGGAAAATCTAACGCCGCTATGGAAGTAAAACTTAACGGCATAACTGTTATCGGCCCGACAAACGTAATCGCTGTTTCAATCAACGAAGATTTCCATATTTTTTCCGCAACAGTCAGCCCGGGCGCAGGTGACTTTGTTTTGGAAATTCTTCATACAGATAATGATCCTGACCGCGCTCTCTTAATTGACAAAGTTCAAATCACAAAAATTGTTGATGCAGCTGCAGCTTTTATCGATAACCCCGGTTTTGAAGCTGACGGTTCTGATATTATTTTTCCCGGCTATGTTTCTAATAATTTATTAACGGGATGGACTTATTCCGCAGCAGATGAAATTGGCCGCAACACTTCCGATGGACCTTTTCTTGATAACGGAACTATTCCGGAAGGGAAAAATATTTGTTTCATAATTGGACAAAACTATATCTCTCAAACTATTTCCGGTTTCGAGAGCGGTGAACTTTATCGCGTTTCTGTCTACGCAAACGCAGCTATTGCCGGTTCAGGAACCGAACAACTCGAACTTAAACTCGGTGGGAATTCCGTCATCGGTCCTATTTCGGTTTCCCCTGTTGGTGGAAATAATTTTTTCCATGAATTCGCGGAGAATTTTACTGCTGCATCAACAAATTTAACTCTTGAAATTTACCAGGCTAATGCTAATACCGGCAGCATTTTACTAATAGACGACATCCGCATAACGAAAACCAGCAATCCTTACATTGCCAATCACAGTTTTGAAGCCAATGGTACAACAGGCTTCACGTGGCCGGGATACGATGCTCTAATAGACAACTGGACTCGTTCTCAAGCAGGCATCGGGCGAAACACAATGGAACTCGCGCCATTTTTTGATAATGGTTCCATTCCCGACGGACAGAATGTTTGTTTTATCCAGAATCCCGGATACATTCGTCAAACAATTTCAGGTTTTAAGGAAAATTGGATTTATACTCTTTCGCTTAAAGTTAATTCCCGGGAAGGCACGGGTGGAAGATCAGGTTTAGAGGTTAAACTTGATGGTTCAACCATTCTCGGACCCGTAGAAATTAATTCGGTTGGTGATTACAATCAGTTCCACATTCTTTCAAACAGTTTTTCAAGTCACGGTGCGGGAAATTTTGAACTTCAGATTCATCAAATTTATGATGAAGGCGGTGGAGTAAATTCTCTTGTTTTAGATGATATAAAAATCACAGGAACTCAAATCCCGGAACCGGGATTTATATGGATTATTGGATTGTTAGTCCCCCTTATTAAAAGGGGGGCCCGTTAGGGCGGGGAATTTAATTGGATTATTGGTAGAAAAAAATGAAAAAGTATCTAAACTTAGCTTTCGTTTTAGCAGGCAGTTTATTTGGAGGTAATATGTTGGTTTCTAACAACTTAAACGCTGGCGTGTTGTCGCCGGAATGGACAAAAGATTTGGTTATTTGTGAAATATCCACCAAAAACTTTAACTCCACCAAAAAAAGCGAAACCGGAACTTTCAATTCGTTGAAAACTAAAATCCCTTATCTTGCTAATGCCGGAATTAATGGTATTTGGCTTACAGGCCATCATCTCGCAAACAGTAACCACTTCTACAATATTTGGACTCAATATGCAGTTATAAATCCTGATAAAATTGATCCATCTCTCGGCACAAAAAAGGATTTCAAAACTTTGATCGATGAAGCGCATAAGCACGGCATTAAAGTTTTTCTGGACGTCATTACACACGGAGTTATGCCTGAAAGCCCACTTATAAAAAAACACCCGAAATGGTTCAAAGGTGGCTCGTGGGGAATGGTTGATTACAATTGGAAAGCTCATAATAAAGAGCTGGATAACTGGTGGGTAAAAATGTATTCGGATTATGTTACTGAATTCGGCGTTGACGGCTACCGCCTTGATCTGGATATTCACCGCCCGGACCTTTGGCTTAAAATCCGGCAAAATGCCGCGAAAGCCGGTCACTCAATCGTGGTTTTCGGAGAAAACTGGGAATATGGCAACTACGATTTATCTCTCGAAGGCATTATGGATTTCTCGCAAAAAGCTGAAGGAGATATTACGCCGAACGACAGCGCTGAATATGACCATAATCATCCTATGGTAAGAAACATGTCGGATTTTGCCAATTCGGTTTATAACGGCAATATTCCTAAAAGATTTTTTAATGTGGAAGTTCAATATTCTGACGGGTTTGTTGCTAAAGGCAGCACGGATAATATTGATGAACTGAAAGTTATTTATAAGGGCATTACAAAAGACAAAGTCGGCACTGAAAAACAAAAGCCGGCCGGTAAAAAAGATATTGAACTTTTGGTTGAAGGCGTCAACCCGACTCAAATTATTAAAAATGTTGTAGTTACAGACCGAATGGGAACATGGCAGATGCTTGGCAATGGCAATTGGTTTGCTGAGGTAAAAAAGTCGGGAACAAGATTGAAAATTTATATTGCCGAATATAAACGCATCACCGGATCGATTCCCGGTTTTGTTCCGGGATTTGTTCTTGCAAATATCAGCATGCATGATGTCGGCTGGGAAAGTTTTCCTCCTGACAAGAATCCTTATGTAATACAATTTAGCCGCGGATTATTTGGTTATTCAGCGTTATTTTCCCCGCTTATTCCTTTATTCTTTGCAGGTGAAGAATTCGGCGCGGAATTCAGACCCGCTAATAATCTCGCTTCTTCATGCTACAAAGCTAAAAATGTTGGGAAAGGAAGATGGCTTTACGGAAGTTGGTTAGACTGGTCGCAATTGAACAAACCTGAACATAAAAGCATGCTCAAAGATGTAACCAAAATGCTGACTATTCGCAAACAGGAAAAAGATCTGCTCTATGGTCGTCAACGCCATGAAAAAATTAATATTTTGCCTGTTGATTTTAAAACCAATATAGATGTCCCTGCACCTTACATTTTATGGAATGAGGATAAGGCAATTCTCGTCGCGGCAAACTACAACACAAAATCAGACGCAAAATTGGTGATGGATATTCCGGTTGCGAAAATGAAATTTGGCAACGGCAAAAAGTTTATATTGGAAAACTTATGGAATGGAAATAAAAAAATAGTTTCGGCTAAGGAACTTAATAAATATAGCTGCGTTATTAAAGCAGACAAACAACCCGGTGGCGGTATTGGGATATGGAAGATTTGTCCCCATCGTCCGAGTCTTTAATATAATTTTCAGCGTAGCCCTGGTACATAGTCATAAGTCTTTTTCAAAAGCAAATCCTATCACTCATAAATTTGATTGGCAGAGCAAATTTACTCAGCCGCGCCTAAAACTAATCCAAAATTGGCATGGCATAGTTGACAAGTTGACAAGTTTATGTTATACTAATTAAAAACTTGGAGATTATAATATGAAAACTATGAGCGTTGGAGAATTAAAACCCCATTTTTCTGCTGTTTTAAATGATATAAAGGCAGGCGAAGAAATTATTGTAAGTTATGGACGCAAAAAAGAAAAAGTCGCTGTCATAATTCCTTATGAAAAATATAAAAAGCAGGCATTAAAAAAACAAAAAATATTTGTAAATAATAAAAAGAATTTGGAACTCTACACTAATTCATGGGTTAAAGATCCTGTATTTGATAAAGTTATTAAAGAATTTGATTCCGTTGACTTGGAGAAATGGCAATGAAACTGATGCTTGACACAAACAGATACAAAGATTTTTGTTCAAGCGAAGCATCAATTATTTCCGCTATTAAAAAAGCCGAAATTGTAGTATTCCCGTTTATCGTTATTGCAGAACTGAAAGCCGGTTTTGCCTGTGGAACTAAAGCAAAAAAAAATGAAGCTGTGCTTTCCCGTTTTTTAAATGAAAAATATGTTCAAACTATCTATGCAGACAAAGAAACTGTATATCATTATGCAATTTTATATAAACAATTGAGAGAACAAGGCACACCTATTCCAACAAATGACTTATGGATAGCGGCATTAACAATTCAGCATAATATGGTTTTAGGCTCAAGCGACAAACATTTCAAACACATTCAACAAATCTTTTTAATATAGTTTTCAAAGCTCAATGGATAGTATAAATACACTGGCAGACTATTTAATTTTGCATTAACCGGTTTGTTTCTCTGTTCAACAAAAATTAAAAAAGATGAAAAAACAAATTCAGATTCTTGCCATTATTTTTCTAATACCCTTTGCCGCTTTCTCAACCGAGCAAACTTCTGACTATATAATTTATAAAGAAGACAAGTGTGAACTAGTAACGCATTGGCTATTCCCTAGCCCATTGCAGGTTTACTTTACTCAAAACAAATCGGTAAAAAATCCATTCAAATGGAGAAGTACTGCAAATTATAGAGGACACATTGCAACCTATGAGATTGCAGAAGGAAAACTATTTTTGGTTGCAATAGAACCAGATCGCACTTCTGAAGAATCATTTGATGAAAAAAAAGAAAAAACAAATCCCGAAGATTACCTTAAAAATATATTTGGAGATAAAGTCACACCTGAAGGTAAGGTATTTGCGAATTGGTTCTCCGGAAATATTCGTGTTTTTGCCAAGTCGGAAAAGAAAAAATACAAACATCAGGAGGATAAGAAAGGATACGAACTAGAATCATTCTCGGAAATTGTCCTCATCCAACTTAATGGCGGTGTAATCACTCGAGAAACCTCTTTTCCAATCAATGAATACTGGAACAAATTTAGACTATATTTAAAATATCGGAAGCTTCCACAGGAGCAAATCAATGCAATTGCTGAACATGCGAGATTCCTTGATCGTTTCGATAAGGAATGGGAGAAGATCGGGAATATCGAACCTAAGGGAAAAGTTCACTCTGAAAAAGATTTTTCTGTCTTTCTAACAAGATACCTTACCAAACAAGTCAATATCCCCTTGACAGATTTTGCCATTGTAAAGGATGCCACAATTCATTTCGGAGACTCAAGTTATATCATCGGTTCCGACCTGAGAATTAGAAAGGGAAACCACATTTTATTTCTTGAGATGGGAGCCTCTAATGTCCCTAATGGCCCTTGGAATAATTTCACCGGCGGATCTGTTCAATTAGTTGTAAATATTGGTGATCTTAAGACAAAGAAAATTACTTTTAATGAAAAAGATACAGGATTAATGAACCTGATTAACAACTTTGGCGGAGCCTTAAATCCTCAAAAAAAGGTGGATGGAGTCCTTCATTTTAATGTTGCACACAACTCTACAGTAACAGTATCAGGCCATGTAAAGTTGTCATCAAAGGATCCAACAACATATCAGGAAATAATTCTTGAAGATAACAACATTCCTGTATACTCAGTGAAAGATTACTTGAAACTACAATATGATCCTGATGATCCGATTCCACAAAACGCTGAAGAAGTATATAAAGAAATATTAAACAAATCCAAAAACAATTAAAATCCCTTGCGTCCTTTGCGCTACTCCCAGAGAGTTTCGGGCCTATTGCGCTACACCCCGCGCTATGAAATAATGCGCAAAGCGTGGTCAGGCTGGGGTTAAAAATCCGGTTTTATTTGCAACATTATATTGCTTTTTTATAATTAATATTGTAAAATCTTGTATAATCTAAACACATTGCAATACTTTTATTTTAAAACAAATATTATATGACTTTTTGTTATATAATTAATAGTTATTAATCAGAATATTTTCACGCTAAGCACGCTAAGCTCGCACATATTAGCCTCGTAAAGTCAAGAGGGTATAAAAATCTTGTT
>JAOZNZ010000519.1:0-1660 GCA_029933535.1 bacterium
TAACATAATCTTTAATAATTTGCCGCAGCTTATACCGAGACATCAATTCCTGAAAAGTGGTTAACCCAAATATTTTCCTCTCGCTAAGGCGCAAAGCTCGCAAAGGAATAAAAACAGAAATTAAAGGACTTTCATTTTATTTTGAGTACTATCAATATCTTTTTTATAATTAATTGATTTAAAGCTTTGCGAGCTTTGCGCCTTTGCGAGATAACTCTTTAACTCTATGCGAGAAATAATAGAATGACTGAAAATGAAATTGCAAAAGAAATTGTCAATGCGTTATAATCGCTGATATCGCTTTACTTTATTAGCACCGGTCACGGCGCTAAGCACGCAAAATAATATTATAAAAACCAGAAAAATTACTTTTATAAATTTTAACCGGACAGTAGTGTTCCATTATAAAAAATTAATATTTATATTTCAGCCATTTAATAACTTCACTCCAGGTAGGTTTTTTTCCTGTTTTCAAAATTCCTATCCGGTAAATTTTTCCGGCTATTGGAAATATCAAAATTAATGTTAAAATATTAACTGAAAAAGAAACTAAAAATTGCCAGACGGGCACATCTATCAACGCCATTCTTGCAGGCATAACTATGACAGAGGCAAATGGAAACATAGAAGCAATTTTCGCGAGCGAATTAGTTGGGTTTTTCATCATGGAAAAAGTTATGAAAAACGGAATCATAATCAGCATTATCAATGGAAACATAGCTGACTGGGTGTCCTGAACATTATCGAAAATAGAAGCAACTGCAGCAAATAATCCCAGAAAAATAATTAGACCTACGAAAAAATTTATAAGAAAATAGAATATTTGAAAAGCACTGAGATTAAAAACTATTTCAAAAGGAAGTTTAATCCATCCAGTCGATGCAACAATTATAACAGGTGATAACCAGATCGCCATTTGTAATATTCCGGTAATGGCGGTACCCATGATTTTACCGGTCATTAATTCTTTGCTTTTGACTGACGAAAGCAGTACTTCAACTATTCTGTTGTTTTTTTCTTCGATGACGGATTGCATGAGCATTGTGCCCATCATTATCAGGCTGAAATATAGCAGGAAAGAAAAAAGGTACGCGAGTATTAATTGGCCGTAACCTGTTTTTTTAATGACTTTATCTTTTGAGATTTTGAAATCTTTAAACCCAACGCTTTTTCGGGCAAAGAAAATATCTTCTGAAGAAAACTGCCTGCCGTTGAAATAATTGTCAGTTAGTATTTTGTTTATAACTCTGCCAAGTTTGTTTTGAAGAGTTATGTTTTTCGCGCTTTTAGAATAATATGTTACTCCTTTGTCTTTTAAAGCTGCGGAAGGAATGAAAACGATTCCTGTAAATTTGCTTGCGAGTATTTCTTTTTTTGCTTCTTTTAAATATTTTTCAAAATCATCCTCAGACATTGTTTCGCACGAAATGTTGTAAGTGCCTTCTTTAACAAATTCTTTTTCAGAAAATTCTTCAATTAAGTTATCAGTAACTATTTCTGATTCTGATATTATTTTGAGATTTGCTTCTTCTTCTCCTTCAAACGTAATAACAAACGCCTGTAACCCAAAAATTAATATCATCATAAACGGAATACAAAGCGTCATAAAAATGAATTTTTTTGTGAGAATCCTGGCTTTAAGTTCCCGCTTTATAATTGA
>JAOZNZ010000519.1:1760-3017 GCA_029933535.1 bacterium
ATATTATTTTTCGATTTCAACGCTGTCTGCCATTTCTACAAACAATTCGTGAAGAGAAATTTCATTTGCATCGAATCTATTTACTTCAATCTTATTGTCAACGAGTAATTTTAGTAACTGCTGTGTTTGTGACGGTTCTTTAACTTTAATAATTGTTGAACTTCCAAAAGTATCCATTTTTTCAACTATCGGAGAATTTATTAAAAAAGAAATGTCACCTTTGCTTTGCAAACTTACATTTAGCTGACCGTGCTTAGTTTTAATTGAATTTAGTTCTCCGTGTAAAATAATTTTGCCTTTGTCAATCATTGCAATGTGATCGCATAACCGTTCGGCAAAATCCATTAGATGAGTTGAGAGAATTATTACTTTCCCTTTAGCTTTCATCTCGGAGATTATTTCTTTAAGCAGATTTGTGTTTATCGGATCGAGACCTGCGAAAGGTTCATCAAGAATAATAAAGTCCGGGTCATGGAGGACAGTTGTTATAAACTGGATTTTTTGCTGATTGCCTTTTGAAAGTTCTTCTATTTTTGAATTTTTTCTATCTGACAGTTGAAATCGTTCAAGGTAATTGAGGGCTGTTTTTTTGATATCTTTTCTGTTTTTGCCTTTAACTTCGGCGAAAAATAACAGCGTTTCCAATACACTCATTTTTTTGTATAATCCGCGTTCTTCAGGAAGGTAACCGACTTTAGTATTAAAATCCTGACCGATTTTTGCGCCGCGTAAAATAACTTCGCCGCTGTCAGGCAAGAATATGTTCATCATCATTCTGATAGTAGTGGTTTTGCCTGCGCCATTTCTTCCAATAAGTCCGAAAACAGAGCCTTCGGGAATAACGAACGAAGCATCATCAACAGCTTTTACGTCTCCAAATGATTTACATAGATTTTTGATTTCCAAAACGTTCATAGATTTTACGTGATTCGATTATCGGTTTCGAACATCTCATTATATTTTTTTCTCTCGCCAAGGCGCCTAACGAAGTAGTGTGTATTCTCACGATCAAGCAATAAATTTGTCAGATGAAATAAGATTTTACAATATTATTTTACAAAAAGCAATATAATGATGCATATAAACCATAATTTGGCAATTAAAGGCTCAATGTGTTTATTAATGCTATTTTAGAGTTTGTGAGGTTTAACCCCTCATATATTAATATTGCCTGAAAGGCAAATTCATCAATTCCCCCTTTCCTAAAGGGGGTTAGGGGGATTTAAATCCCTCCCCCGCTGTTGCGGGTACTCCCTT
>JAOZNZ010000520.1 GCA_029933535.1 bacterium
CTTTATCAAAAAAATCCAAAACAATTCAAATTTTGGCTAAAAGAAGCTATGATTCAATCCCCTGCTTCAGAAACTTTAAAAGTTTGGGACGCTCGTATAAATTATTCCTTTGATAAAGTTGAAATGAAAGATTATTCGAAATTGATATTGGTAATTATTTTATCTTTAGTCTCACTTTTTTTAATAAAGATACAGGTTTTTGCATCAATATCAGAAGAATGGTACTATCCGCGTTTTGCTTCTATAATAGTTTTTGGTTCTCTGATTTTTTATTTTTTAGATTTCAAAACGAAATCATTACGGCACAATATAACAATTATTTCAGGAATCGTTTTATGCACAATTATTATGATCCTTCTGCCTGACAAACCAAAATCAGCGTCAATAACTATGGCTCAAATTCATTTACCGTTGGTTTTAGTCGCTTTATTGGCATTGGCTTTCATGTCAAAGAAGTGGAAAAGTTCTGAAGCAAAATTAAGTTTTATAAAATATGCCGGTGAAACTTTTGTTTATTCAACACTTATTTTACTTGGCGGGATGGTTTTAGCAGCATTAACCGTTGTTTTATTCAATTTAATAGGAATTAATGCAGAACAATGGTATCTGAATTATGTAGTTATTTGGGGGTGTTTTGCCGCGCCGATTGTTGCCACATACATTTATGACAAAATTTTATACAGGAAGAGTAAATTAGCGACATTAATTGCGAACATTTTTGCGCCGCTTTTTCTTATCACTATAATTGTATATATATCAGCGATATTTTTCGCACAAAAAAGCCCATTTACAAATAGAGATTCTTTAATTACATTTAACGGATTGTTAATTTTAGTATGGGGAATTTCCGTCTTTTCAATTACGGGGAAAATCCTCTATTCATCATCAAAAATTACCGATATTGTTAATATTTCTCTTATCGCTCTCACTTTAATCATTAACTCAATTGCTCTTTCAGCAATTATGTTCCGATTATCAGAATTTGGAATAACGCCAAACAGAGTGGCAGTAATCGGCGCCAACACATTGATTTTCATTCATCTCGTTGGTATTCTTGTCGTGTATATAAAATTACTAAAAAACAAGACAAATACAGAATCATTAGTTCGCGCTATTGCTAATTATTTACCTGTATATTCGATATGGGCATTGCTTGTTGTAATTGCACTACCGCTAATATTCAACTTTAAATAATATTGCTATTATAAACCAACTAAACACTTTCCATCTGATAAAATGCAAACATTAGAAAATGATCTTTTCAAAATTATCGTAAATGAGAACGGTGCTATTTCTTCTTTCTTCATAAAAACTAATAATTGTGAATTGATTGAAGAAAAATCCCTCGCCTCAAATTTTAGGATCTGCCTTCCTTTAGAAGACTATCAATGCAATTACATTGACGGTACAGATCAAAGCAACGCGATAATAGAGAAAGAAAATAATAAGATAAAAGTTTCTTTTTCAAATATGGAATCTGAAAAAGGTACTTTTCCTATCTCTCTTTCCTACTCTATCTCTCTTGTCGATGATCAGGTCGTTTTTCATTCAAATTTAATAAACGAATGCGATATACCTGTTTCCGAATTCTGGTTCCCGAGAATAGGAGGTTGGAAACAATTCGGCAGTGATAGAAATGCTAAATTGGCAACTCCCGGCTACCTCGACTGCAATCATGATGTTTCACTGTTTAAAAATTTTCCCGGCAGACGCGATCTCGGTGCTGAAGCAGCCGAATGGTTAACCGGTTATCCCGGTATGGTTATGCCCTGGTGGGATATTTTTGATGAGCAATCCGATACCGGATTGTACATGGGTTATCATGACACAATTTTACGCAGCAGCATGTGGCATACATACCTTTGCCCGAACATCAGCGGACACGGTGATGACAAATGGCTAACAAAAGAAGAATCATGCGGCAATCCTGTCGGACTTATTTTTTCTCACGTAAGATTCCCGTATATAAAATCCGGTGAATCATTTGATTCGGGAGATTTTATCATTCGGGTACATAAAGGCGATTGGCATCAGGGGTCATTATTTTATCGTGATTGGTTTATGAAGCACTTTCCGTTTGATAAATCGAAAAGTTGGTTACGAAAAAAGAGTGCGTGGTTTTCTTCCGTAATTTATCAGCCGGAAGATAAAATAATCGCAGATTATAAAACTTATGATAAATGGTGTCAGGATGCTGAAAAATCCGGCGTTACTTGTCATGAACTTATCGGGTGGGATAAAGGAGGACTTGAACGCGATTATCCTGAATATGTTCCGGAAGAAAAACTCGGAGGGCAAAAAGGTTTTGAAGAATTGTTGAAAAGTATTGATGGCCGAAATAGCAAGTCCCTCGTCTTTGTTAATTACAATATTCTCGATACAGCAACCAAATGGTTTAAAGATGAACTTAATAAATACGCTCATCAGGACACTTTCGGTAATACTCCAAATTGGATGTGCTGGGGAGAAAGCACTTTAACTGCTCGAACTCATCTCAGCGTCAGGCGACATATTTTGTCGTCTGTAATTCCGGAAATAGAAAATATTTTATTTAAAAATTTCGAGAATATTGCAAAATCAGGCGCGCATGGATTACAAATCGATAAGTTATGTGTTGGTTCGGCGGTAGATTTTAATCCAATGAATAAATTGAAACCCGATATTGCTCTCTGTGAAGGACTTATCAATTCAGTCGCTCGAATGATTGAAAAATGCAGGAAAATAAATCCTGATTTTTGTATAGCTGCTGAAGCTGTACAAGACAGATTAATTCCTTATGTTGATGTTTTTTACCGGAACTCAACTATGTTTTCAATTTCACCGTTAAAATATGTTTTCCCGGAATGGACTTCGTGCCAGCATATTGGTGAACCATATAATTTCAACGGAGTTAACTCGGCTGTAATGACAGGTTCAGTAATATGTGTAGAACCTGACTGTTACCAGCAAAGTCTTGGCGATCCCCTCTTTAAAAAACTCGCGGAATATATTAAGGAAGTGGAATCCAT
>JAOZNZ010000056.1 GCA_029933535.1 bacterium
AATTGCGCTTATATTCCGTTTGTAATAATTGCGGCAATAATTTTTCAGGCTCCGGAACTTTTTATGGATAAAGATGCTGCTGCAAAAGGAATTACCTATATTTCTTTGTATTTTATCCCGGCTATCTTGCTCATCTGGCTTGTCGCTTACCCTATTCTAGCGCGGCACAAAGTTAAAAATTTGAAAATGAATAAAATAATCACGCCGCCTGTTGTTGTAACGTTTGCGGCAATTCTTCTCGGATTAATCCCCTGGACAAAATCGCTGTTTGTCGGCAGTGGTGCGCCATTGGGAATGTTTCAGCAGGCAGCTTTAATACTGGGCAACGCGACAATGCCGATTGCACTTATAATTCTCGGTGGCAATCTTGCAAATTCTTACGGTAAAACAAAGATAAAATTTTCCACTGTTTTTTATGCTATCATTGGAAAATATCTTTTCGCACCGCTGATCGCTGTTTTATTTTTGATTTTAATTAAAAACCTGGGTTGGAAAGGAACACCAATGATGTCATTTGTAATCCTTCTCGAAGGATTTATGCCGCCGGCGATGAATCTTGTTGTTATAAGCCAGTTTGCTGATTCCAATAAAGAAAATATGGCCGCACTGATGTTTTGGATGTATTTAATTTCAATACCTATTATGACTATTTGGTTAGCCGTTGCAATGAAGTTGATTTGACGATTGAATTTTTGTTAAGTTACCCACTTCGGGTCGAAGTGGGCTACTTGTGGCAATCAAATATCAATTATCTTCCCTGGTGTTGTAAAAGCTATATTTGCCTTTATTTTTTCTTTATCAAGATTATAACCTTTACCGATTGCTTTTTTATAACAATCAATCTGTAATTTGTATTTTTCAACAGCTGATTTTATTTCTTCATCGGAATAAACCGCATCGGTTTTATAATCATAAATTTCAACTTTAATACATGAGGCAATATCGGGATAAAAAACTACTCTGTCAAAAACTCCATTAGTTAATTTTTCATCAATTATAACAGCAAAACTAAATTCATTTTTTACTTCACACTTTTCTTCCGGCTTTGTAAAAATATTTCTTATTTGCTCTTTATTCAATATTTCAAAAAACTCGTTAACAACCGATTCATAAAAACTATCATCAAATCCGCGAGCTGCTTTCCGTGCTGATTTAAAATAATCAGAATACAAGTTTTCTTTTGTAATTTCATCGTTCAACCATTCAATTTTCTCAAATAAAGCATGAATAATTATCCCTTTGGCTTTTCCGTTTTTACTCCCTGTGGAAAAAACATACGCACGACTCTTACTGTCGATTGTATGCAGTGATGAAGGGGTTTGATAAGGTCGAAATCTTGAGACGCTTTTTTTCAGATTAATTTTTTCAATCTGTTTTTTTTCTGTTTCTTTTTTTTGCTGAATTATCGGATATTTTTCATACCAATCCCGATTTCCTATTTCCGTGATAATTTTATTATCTTCATCATCTATACCTTCCAAAGCCGGAATTAAAATATCAAGGAATTTATTAATTTTATTTTCCTTTGTTATTTTCCTGTTTTCAGTAAGTAAATACAAACCTTTTTTTGCTCTCGTCAACGCGACATACAATAAATTAAGCAATTCTTTTTCAAAATCTTTTTGATATTGTTCACGAATTATTTTTAATTCCGGTATCGCATGTATGAAATCTTTGCTTGCTAAAGTCGTAATGGTTTCTATTTCAGGTTCATCACCTAGAATATTTATATTTCCTTTTTTAGTGTAAACATCCGGATGATTTGGCATTCCAGATAATTCAGGCAAAATAACTATATCAAATCCCAGACCTTTTGAACCGTGAATTGTTGATAAAATTATTCCGCTGCCGGTTTCGGGAGTCGCAATATCTGTCTGCTCAACATAAGTAATAAAATCTTTTGGACTTGCTGTTTTCAAAGGCTCGTATTGCTCTGCTATTTCGATTAATTGTTCAAGATAATCTTTGGAAGCATTATTTTTGAAGGAAATTTTTTGAACAATTTCCATAATAACATTCGCATAAGAATCATAAATTAGTTTCTGTCTTAGATTTTTCAGAAATTCGTGCAATCTTATCTTATTTTCCGGAATTAAATTTTTTAAATAAGAACCTTCTTCCGTTAGATGGTAAAGCGCGACTTTGTTTTCAGGATTTTCCATTAATTCAAACAATGAGAGGAAACGTCGTGCCACAGGTTTTTGGAAAAGCGGGTTTGTTCCTTTGATATAGCAGTCTATTCCTTTTGATTTCAGGTAATCGGCCATTGAATTTAACGTTTTACTTTTTCTGAAAAGTATTGCCGTGCTTAATCCCCTGTCAGTTGGATTAATTTTCTTTATCAGCTCATAAACAGAAATACGCAGTGCGTAATCCTCATCAATATCATCTTCCCCTGTTTCAATAAATTCAAAATATCCCGGTTCTTTAACCGCAGCAGCGCTAATATGATTTTCAAATTTAAATTCCGCAGCCCATTCATTTACAATTGGATAAGAAAAAATGCAATTTATAGCATCAAGAATATTTTGACCCGAGCGATAGCTTTTTATAAGCGTGTCTGTTTCAATATTATAATTGTTACATATTTGGGAAAATAGTCGCGGGTCTCCTCCACGCCAACCGTAAATCGATTGTTTCATGTCTCCAACCATAAAATACGTCCTCCCTTCATCAGTATCCTGAATCGCTTCTGTGACAAGCGGCCGCATAGCCTGCCACTGATCGCGGTTTGTGTCTTGAAATTCGTCAATGAGGAAATGATTAATTCGAGAATCGAGTCTATAATAAACATGCAGGCCATCGTTATTAGTTTCTGAAGCGATACTTCCGATAAGCAGTTTATAAATATCGGAATAATTAATCATATTTTCGTTTTGTTTTTCGGTTTTAAAGATTGCGTCATAAAGTTTCATCAAATCGAAATACGCTTTAGTTTTTTTGTTTGCTTTATCAATTATTTTTATTACCGCATAATCAGCAATTTTTTGGAGGAGTTTTTTTATTTCTTCATTATCGAATTTTAAAGAACCATATTTATCTTTTCCGTCTAAAAAGCTTTTTACAGGTCCCGACGCGACAGCAATATTATAATCTTTATTTTCAAGTTTGTTTATGTAATTGTCAAAATTTTTATGACTTTTACCGTACATTGGTTTCAGTCTTTCTATCATAAAATTCCACTCAGGCAAACTTTCAATTTTAGCTTTTATTTTTAATCCGCACCACGCACTTTCAGAAGTATTAAGAAAAGTTTCATAAACATTTCTTGCGGTATCGTTAATTTTTTCACTTAACTTTCCACTTTCTTTACCATCTGTAAGAACGATCATCAGGTCTTTAAGGGAAAGTAAAAATTCCGGCGTGTTTCTCGCCTGTGCGAACAATTGTTTTAAGACTTTTTTTTGAATTTTTTTGTCAACATATCCCTGCGCAATGTCCGGCGCGGAATTTAAACCGAGTTCCAACGGATAACAAGCAACTATCTGATAAAAAAAACTGTCGAGGGTGGAAATGGAAAGGCGGGGCAATTTTTCAATTATTGCAGAAATCCATTGCTTAAGTTTTTCTTTTTTGAGCGGGGAAGAAATTTTTAACTCTTCTTCAAGCTTCTTTCTTTCATTATCATCAAAATAAGCTTTGACAAGAAGCTTTATTATTCGCTCAAGTATTTCCCCTGCTGCATTTTTTGTGAATGTTACCGCAAGCGATGTATCGGGAGAAGAGTTGTCAAGCAGAGAAATAAATCTTAGAGCGAGCTGTTCGGTTTTCCCTGTACCCGCGGAAGCGATAAGGGCATGATTTTTTTCAACTTTCATTAGATGACACTCGAAAAGGGTAAATATCCCGCCGACCTTGTGTCGGTGGATATAAAAATTGCAAATAACCTATTGTGAACACCGGCACAACCAGCATACGCCGGTCAAAAGACCGGTGAGATAAAAAGGCATTGGTTCATTCAACAATAATGTTCATCACAATGTTAGGACATAGTTCTTTACTTTTACATTGCTCATTTTACTGTTGAATATGACCATGAGTACATGTTATTTCGTTAGGAGTGTTTAAATTAGGCATTCCATCATTCCACTCCTTCTTAACAGATCTACGACATCTATCAATCCAAAGTATTTCGGCCGCTTTGCGTCCGCGCAGTAAATGCCGCTATCGCGTCTTTATTCCTGCACTCCATATCTACTTTAATATCTATAATGTTCCGGTTTGTATGGTCCTTCCACCGGCACGCCGATATAGTCAGCTTGTTCTTTAGACATAACAGTTAATTTCGCGCTTAATTTATCGAGATGCAATCTTGCAACTTCTTCATCCAATTTTTTACCAAGACGGTAAACTCCGATTTCCCTTTTTGGGTTGTTAGCAATATCAATTTGAGCGAGAGTTTGATTTGTAAAACTGTTACTCATAACAAAACTCGGATGGCCTGTTGCACAGCCGAGGTTTATCAATCGACCTTCAGCAAGAAGATAAATACTATGACCATCAGGGAAAGTATAACGAGTAACCGGGCATTCAGATCCTTTAATTACTGTTCTAACTATTCCCGGCCATGCTTCAAGTTTTGCAACCTGAATTTCATTATCAAAATGACCGATGTTACAAACAATTGCCTGGTCTTTCATTTTAGACATATGTTCCGCGGTAATAATATCTTTATTACCGGTCGTTGTAACATAAATATCGGCATGAGGAAGTGCGTCTTCAATTGTGCAAACTTTATAACCTGACATACAAGCTTGTAAAGCACAAATAGGATCAACTTCGCTAACACAAACCTGAGCTTTTTCGTTGCTTAAAGATTCTGCTGATCCTTTACCTACATCACCATAACCGCAAATCATCGCTGTTTTTCCGCTAATCAATACATCCATCGCGCGTTTGATTCCATCAACAAGAGAATGTCGACATCCATAAACATTATCAAATTTTGATTTTGTTACAGAATCATTCACGTTAATTGCCTGGAAAAGAAGTTCACCTTTTTCTTCCATTTGAATTAAACGATGAACTCCGGTAGTCGTTTCTTCACTTACTCCGGTGATTTCTTTTGCAACTTTGTGCCAATGACCCGGTTTTTCAGCAAGAGCTTTTTTCAGAACGGCATTAATAACTTGCAATTCCGCGTTATCTGTAGGCTCATCAAGAATAGATGCATCGTCTTCCGCGGAGCAACCTTTGTGAATAAGTAAAGTCGCATCACCGCCATCATCAACAATCTGATTTGGACCTGAGCCATCGGGCCAGGTTAACGCATTTAAAGTACAACCCCAATATTCTTCCAATGTTTCTCCTTTCCACGCAAAAACAGGAACACCGCTTTTCGCTATTACAGCGGCAGCATGATCCTGTGTGGAAAAAATATTACATGAACACCATCTGACGTCAGCACCTAATTCAACCAGAGTTTCGATCAGGACAGCTGTTTGTATAGTCATGTGAAGACTGCCCATAATTTTAATACCTTTGAGAGGTTTACCGGCACCGTATTTTTTTCTTGTTGCCATAAGTCCCGGCATTTCCTGTTCAGCGATTTCAATTTCTTTTCTTCCGAATTCCGCCAATGTAATATCAGCTACTTTATAATCTTCCATATTTATACCTTTTTAAAATTAAGTTTTAAATTATTTTGCTAAAGTTTTAATTGTTATTATTATAAACAAAAACGTGTTGTGAATCAATAACTCGAATTTTTCTTAACCACAACTTGTCCCGAGGCCGAAGGCGCTCGTGGATAAGGTACATAAGAAAACATAAGCTTCTTTATTTTAAAACCTTAATAATTGATTTTAAATCATTTTGCCAATTAATTATTTTGCCATTAAAAACTAATATTTAATCGTACTCCCCCTAAATCGTACTGCTATAATAATAATTGTTTTGTCACTAAATCGTTTTGTCGTAAATCTTTTTTAACCACTGATAGACACTAAATCATTTTGCCTTTAAAAAAATTATTTTGTTAATTTCCGTCTTTGTTTTTTATTAGACTTTCTGATAAAATTAATGGATATATTTTAACCATCACTGCATAATTATTGAGAGGTCATTATGAAAAAAATTAAAATCCTTACCGCTTGGGGCTGGGTTGATTGTTCCTGCGCTGCCGCTATCGCTCTGCGTAAATTCAAATCTGCTGATATTTCCGGAATGAGTCAACGCAAACTCCCTATACATCTTACCGAACTATCCAAAAATCCAAAGTGTCCATATAGCAAAATAATCATTCTCGGTATTGGAATGAATACAGCGCCCAAAATGCTTATTACAGCAATAGATAAGCTGAAAGAGAGGAAAGTAGAGTTAATATGGATTAGCGCTTATAATATCCCATACACGCTCAAAAATCATTTAACTGATTATGCTGAACATGACACTAAAAAGGGGTATGTAAGTATAACAGAAGTTGTCGCTAAGTATTTCGATTTACCTTACAAAGACCTGGAAAAATTGTACACATTAGAAAAAAAAGACCTGACAGGTAAAAGTCTGGAACAGTATTTGCTAATACAATCTGCACAGCATAGATACAGATGCTTCCAGGATTATGAATCATTCGCGGAAGCTGTAAGAACGATTGCAGAAACGCGAGTTAAATTAACTGACGACCAAAAACGTATGATTGAGTTTTATAAAAAATACGGAAATCGTGAACTGAAGGGGAAAAGTCAGGTGATGATGGATCTTCACGCAACAATTCAAAAAATAGGTAAAAAAGATACTGCACGAGTATTGATTTATGGTGAAACGGGTACCGGGAAAGAAACTGTTGCAATCCATTTACATGATAGATCACCTCGAAAAGATAAACCGATGATTACGTTCAATTGCGCTTCATCAAACAAAGATTTATTGGAAAGTCATCTCTTCGGACATGTAAAAGGAGCTTTTACAGGAGCAATTACCGATCGGAAAGGTGCGTTTGAAGAAGCCGATGGAGGTACTCTGTTCCTCGATGAAATCGCTGAGCTACCTTTAGGAACTCAGGCTAATATTTTGAGAGTATTACAGGAAGGCAGATTTAACAGAATTGGTTCTATTGAAGAAATTACTATTGACGTAAGAATCATTGCAGCAACTAACAAAGATCTACCCCAGATGATTCGAGAGGGTAAATTTCGTGAAGATTTATTTTATAGGTTAAATGTTGTACCTATACATATCCCACCTTTACGTGATCATCTTGATGATATTACTAAAATTGCGGATAACATCTGGTTTAATAAAGGACTAGGTCATTTAAATCCCAAAAATATTAAAATATTAAAAACATACAATTGGCCTGGAAATGTCAGAGAATTAGGGAATTTTCTCGAGCGAGCAGCCGTTTTGGAAGAAAATGATTTTGTGAAATTGTTGAATATGCATCGGAAAGAGATTGAGTCAATGAAGGCTACTGAACAGGTGCTCCCGGAAAATATGGATGAACTGATCAGGTATCAAGCTAATAAACTTTACGAAAAATACGGGCAGAATAAGGTTAAAACAGCTAAAGCGATGGGGATTTCAAGAATAACGTTGAGGAAATACTTGGAGTAAGCCGCACTTCCAAGTGCGAGCATTAATTTAAACATATATAAGAAATATACAAAATCATTAGTGACAAAATCATTTTTATTATTTTTAAACAGAACAATTTAGTGACAGTTGATGTTTAAATTTAACAACCAATTTGTTTGTAATAAAATAGCAATAGTGTATAATGTAACAACCAAAAACAAAAAATAAAAATAAGGAGAAGCTTAAATGTGTGAAAATGAAGAAAAAGATTTAACAAGTTTAAATTCCAGTTTACCAGATATTGCAAAAAAAATTGATGAACTTTATCTCAAACGTGAAGAGCGATTAAGAGCGACTAAAGGACGGTTCAATCTGTTTACAACTTTATTAGGAATAGGTGACGAAACAAGGTTACATTCGAGATTTATTACTCATTTGCTAAATTCAGATCCAGAACATAATCCAAATCATGATTGCAGAAGATTATTTTTAGATTTATTTATTGATACAATATTTGAAAGCAACGTTCTGTCAGACAAAAACGCTAAGAAAACATTTAAGGATATAAAAGAGAAAAAATGTGTGCTTGCTCGAACCGAACGACCTGCGGATGAAAGACGCATAGATATTTATGCTAAATTTAATGATGCCATTATTGCTATTGAGAATAAAATTTGGGCAGGAGAACAAGCTGACCAAATTTGCGATTATAAAAAATACATTGATAAAGTAAATCCAAAACCTGATAATAATTTTCTCTTTTATCTAACTTTAGATGGAAAAGAATCAGAAACTTCTAACGGTGCTGAATATTTTTGTTTATCATATAAAGAACATATTTTAAAATGGCTCGAAAAGTGCTTGGAAGCTACTTATAAATATGTAAATATCAACCAAGCTATCCAACAATATCAAAATGTAATAAAACAATTAACTCACCAAACTATGGAGAACGAAGATATGAAAAAAATAATAAAAATGATTGAAGAAAAACCTTTGATTATTAAATATCAAAAGGAAATTAATGATTCTGTCGAAATATTAAAACAAGAATGGCGTCAGAGATTTTGGAAAATGTTAAAAGAAAAACTTAAAATAAATGAGCCGATAGTATCAAGTAAGAATTATGAATACTTATTTTCTAATGAATCTATACAATTAAATATAAATGACTACAATTATGATATTAATTTCTTAATAGAAATAAATTTTGTTTATAAAATATTAATAAAAGCAGGTTTATGCACTCACAAATATACCAATGAAAATTTTCAAGACAAGATATTTGAAAAAATAAAAGAAAAGCCAGGATTTGACAATTGGGGTGTTGGTAGTAAATGGTGGATATTAGGTGCTCATTCTCTCGTTGAATCTAATATCAGTTCAAAAGCATTTATAGCTGATAACTTTTCAGAAGATAAATTACAACTCCTTGTAAACAAATGTGTAGAGAAATTTGAACCATATGTTAAAGAAGTTCAAAATTGGTGGAAAAAACCTATAAGTGAAATTCACAAACCGTGACACGCTTAAAAAAATAACATCTAATTTACATTATAATCATCAATTTTTGTCGATTGAATGTAATAAGTAACTTAAGGTCTTCGATAATGAAAGAAAATTACTATCCTGATGATGAAAAATGTGAACCTGACGAAGAAAACTGTCAACGTATGATGCGGGGTGAAGAAAAACCTAACGAATATGAGGATGGAAATTGTCAGGATTGTGTTTGCTTTTCTTGCAAATATATGCCTGCAGGAGCTGAAGAAGAGTTTCGTCAAGGAGAATTAGAAGCCATGTTTCCTGAAGGAATTGATGATGGTTTTGATTCAATATTAAAAGATTAAATATATTAAGCACGTTTGGGTTTGATTATACAACAAAACTAATTTATCTGTTACAAATTGTTTTCTGGAAATGACGCGCTGGGGTAACATCCCCCGGCCTATTGGCCACCCACCAGCATCCGCCGGTCTTCGCCTTCAAAGGGGGACGCGTCTTACTTTTCCGAGCAACCGATAATCAATCTATTGCTGCCACAATAGCGCAGTGAATGAAAATTTGCCTGCGCAAATTTCTTTATCCCTGTACTCCATATACACCGAAAATATTATCCAGTGGTGGATAATATTTATCCTTTCTTCCATTCCCCGTTTTTTCTTTTGTTAAGCCGTTTTGGCTCTATCACTCTCTTTCTCCCCTTTTTTCTTCTTTGGCATGAGGATTGCAATATAGAATTTGTACTTAGTACTTTGTAATTAAAACTTTGTGTATAACGACAAAAGTTGCGTGCACCGCGTATGAAATGGTTGATTGTAAATCATATTAAAATTTAATAAGGAGATTCTAAATGTGTGAAAATGAAGAAAAAATAATTGAAATCAAAAAATTTAAGATTTATTATAATGGTATGTACAATATTGAATTTGAATATAATAATGAAGTTTATCATTTTCGTATTTATTTATCGTATGCTATGTTAGTAAAATTATTAGAAAATGAAGGTATTCCTCTTGATACAAAGCTTATGGAATTTGCTAACTCAATTAAATTTGAAAAATCGACCCTTTTGTTTACGATTTATAGAAAAAATAATGAGAGGATATCTTTTAGCACTTCTGATTTTAGTGATGAATATTTTGGTTATGAAAATTCCGGTCATGGTTTATATTTAATTGATTGCTCAATAAAAGATTAAAACTCATTATTCTTAATTTACCGCATAAGCTACAGTTTTTTATCTTAATAATGCCGTGCTGGAGCTTGGTGTTCCCGGGGGCTAATGAAATTTCAGCTTAAGAAGTCTGTAATAGTGAGTTTATTTGTGTTATCATCAAGATAAGAGACACATTTTAACGGGATATCCGGATAGAGTTTAACAAAAGATTTATATTTATTAATATTGAACTTTTTTCTGTTAAATTTCAATTCGAAGGCGAATTTTTCGTTAATAATAAAGTCCACTTCATTTTTTCCTTTGGTTCTCCAGAAGTTTATGCTGTCTAAATTCTGTTTGTTTAATTCATTGAAGAAAAGAGTTTCAAAAGCCATTCCTTTATCAAATCTTGAATCAATTTTATCAAAAGAATTGAGAATTGAGTTTCTATATCCGGTATCTAAAAAATACATTTTAGGCATTTTAGCAAGTTCTTTTCGGATGTTTTTATGAAAAGGTCTGATAATTTTAATTATAAAGCTTTTCTCTAAAACATACAGGTAATTCTCTACCGCATCTCTGGAAACATTGAGCGTGTTTGATAATTCATTGATATTAAGCAGTTCGCCGGATTGATAAGCGAGCAGTTTAATTAATTCATAAAATTTGAGTTCGTTTTTTATTCCTGCTTCAAAAATATCTTTTTGTAGAAAACTTAAATGTAGTTCTTTGAGATATTCCTTTTTTTCATTTTTAGTTTTTTCAAAAACAATTTTAGGATAACTACCAAAAATAAAATATTCATTGAGCAGCCAATAAACTTTGTCTTTTTCCTGGTTCAGCAACTTTAATTTTGTATTTTTGTTCCAATAAGAAAAAGAGGATATTTTTTTTGATAAATTAGTTTCTTTTTTTGCAAGTAAGAACTCCGAGAATGTAAGATGTCTGATATAAACAATTTTTTTTCTTCCTGCAAGCGAATCTTTATATTTTTTATCGATATAAAATGCTGATGAACCGGTAACAATTAATTTTATTTTTTCATGATATAAATCATAAATGTATTTAAGAAAATTGGATGGATCATCTAAATATTGAATTTCATCTATTAAAAGATATTGTTTGTCTGAATCAAAATCTATATAATTAAAAATATTCTTAGGATGCTCGTTTAATTCAGATAATAAGGATTTATCTTCCAGTGTAAATAAATTAACGATTTTCTTTTTTTTAAGCAAATGATTTTTTAAAATATTCAATAGGGTTGTTTTTCCAACTTGTCTTGCGCCTATCATTGTTAAGATGGAATCGGTTTCCGTTTCATGAATCAGTTTTTTTTCTACAAGTCGTTTAATCATTTT
>JAOZNZ010000057.1 GCA_029933535.1 bacterium
GTCAGGTGTCAGGTGTCAGGTGTCAGGTGTCAGTAATGGGAGTAAATTCAAATCATAGATTTGAATTTCATATTAATACAAAATTCATTTTTAGAAATGAATTTAATCCATTATTCCATTATTCCATTATTTTTAATGTTTGTGAGCGTTTTGGACCTACAGAGACGAATTTTATTTTACAACCGGTGGATTGTTCAATACCTTTCAGATATTTTTTAGTTAAGTCCGGCAGTTCGTCATAATTTTTTACTGAAGTAATGTTGGAATTCCAACCTTCGAACTCTTTAAATTCAGCCGGACTACAGCATTTTAATATTCTTGCGTCGGTAGGAAAAACGGTAAATTTATCACCATTTTCTACATTTTTCCCGTTGTACCAGGTTGACGGTCCTGTGTATTTATAAGCCGTGCAGATTTTAATTTTAGGCATAACGTCCAACACATCGAGTTTTGTAATAATCACATCCGGTCCGTTAATTTTTGCCGCGAGGGAGGAAGCGACAGCATCAAACCATCCTGTACGGCGCGGTCTGCCTGTAGTTGTGCCGAATTCACCGGCAATATGTCTGATAACTTTGCCGATAGTATAATCATCGTTGGTTGATTTTGCAAGTTCGGCGGACTGTTTAAAGCTCATTTTATTATCGCCGCTTTCATTTGAGATTTCTTCTTGTGTTCCCAGTTCGGTAGGGAAAGGTCCTGCGCCAACGCGCGTAGCATAAGCGGACATAATATTATAAATTCTATCAATTGATTGCGGTGTAATACCAAGACCTGTAGCGAATCCGCCTGCGCTGCAATTTGATGAAGTAACGAATGGATAAGTTCCATGGTCGATATCAAGTAATAATCCCTGCGCGCCTTCGAGGAGGATTTTTTTATTATTTTTAATGGCGTTATTGAGAAGTTCTTTAATATCTGTAACGTAGTCATGCAGTATTGCCGCCCATTTCGAGTAAGAGTTTGCGATTTCCTGAACGTCAAATTTTCCATTATCCAACCACAAGCCATTAAACTGGTCAGGCAAATTCATCCATTCCGAGAAAGTTTTTTCCGGAAGTTTCCATGCTCCGAAAAGTAGATTTTCTTTTTCACTTGCAATGAGTTCAATTTTTTCTGAGAGAACTTTTTTGTCATAAAGATCGTTTAATCTAATGCCGCATCTGTTTGCTTTATCAGCATAAGCCGGCCCGATTCCTCTTGCGGTAGTGCCGATTTTATTTTTAGCGAGACGCCATTCTCTCGCGCGATCGATAATTCTATGCCAGGGCATAATGACATGGGAATCGCCGCTAATCCTTAAATTATCGGTATTGATGCCTTTTTCGGCGAGATTTTTAAGTTCATTTTCCACAAGCACACGTGGATCGAGAACGACGCCGTTTCCTATCACGTTTAATTTATCGGGATAAATTATTCCTGAAGGCACCTGGTGAAGTTTCAGTTTAATATCGCCTACAATGACAGTATGTCCGGCATTACACCCCCCCTGAGCGCGTGCGATAATATCTGCTTCACTTGCGAAGACGTCGGTGAATTTTCCTTTACCTTCATCACCCCAGGATGCGCCACTAATTCCGATTATTTGATCGTGATTAAAATACATGTTTCTAATTATTATTTGTTAATTGTTATTTATCATTTATTATTGTACTTGATACTTATATTATTATATCTACTCGTGTTTTGAATTGCAAACTACAGCATTGCTTCACCTTTTTCCGTCATAGCGATTGCTTCATTCATAGTTGGAGCTTCAGCATAGAAACGCACAACCGGTTCTGTACCTGAAAAGCGGAGCAGCAGCCATGAATCATCCTCGCATTCGAATTTCACACCATCAATAGTTTTAATATTAACGATTTTTTTGCCAAGGATTTCTGCCGGAGGATTTGAAGTAACACTGCTGATAAAGGCGTCTTTTTTATCCGTGTCAATATGTTTATCAATTCTATGGTAGCGCATTTTTCCGTAATTCTCATCAATAAAATCCATCGCTTCGCCTGCATTGTTGAAACCGAGTCCTGCTAAAGCCTCAAGGAACATAAGCGATCCGAGCACTCCATCGCGTTCAGGGATATGGTTTTTCAAACCTAGTCCGCCGCTTTCTTCAGTACCGACAAGTGCTTCTCCCGAAATCAGGTAAGGAACGATATATTTAAATCCGACCGGTTCTTCAACAAGTTTTAAATTAAATTCTTTTGCAAATCTGTCCAAGATAACCGAGCAGGAAACTGTTTTAATAATACTGCCTGTCCAGCCGCGATTTTTCATCAGGTGCATAGCAATTATAGCGGCTATTTTCGGAGTAATAATATATTCAGCTCGATTATCAGTCGCGGCAAGCCGATCGGCATCACCGTCTGTAACAAAAGCGACGTCAGCGTTAAATTCTTTCACAGCATTGAAAGTTGCCTTCATATTTTTCGGAACAGGTTCGGGAGAAATACCGTTAAATCCGGGATTACGTTCAGAGCGGATAGTATTAACAATATGATTAGTTTTATGGAGCAATTGTTCGACGTATTTTTTACCGACACCGTACATTGAATCCACGACAATATTATAAGATTTTTTTGAGATCATTTCATAATCCACAAAATTCTCTACCCACTCGAGATAAGGTTTTTCGAAAGGAAGATCAAGAATGAGTTTTTTTGCTTCAGCCGAGTTAATATTTATTTTTTTTACAGGTACTTCCCCAACTCTCGCTTCGAAAAGAGCGGTAGTCTCAGGATCGGCGGAAGCGCCTTCTGAAGTTTTAAATTTAACGCCGTTATATTCAGGAGGATTATGGCTTGCGGTAATCATAATTCCGCCGTCAAGATTGTGATGTTTTGCCGCGAAAGAAACGGCCTGTGAAGGCAATGGTATATCGGAAAGACAAATTGGGATACCGTTACCGAGCATAACTTCGGCGGCGATTTCCGCGAATTTATCACCCTGGAATCTGTTATCATAAGCGATAGCAATTCCTTTCGGATCGGGATTTTTTTCTTTAATGACATCGGCAATTGCCTGACAGACGATTCCGACATTTTCGAAAGTAAATGAATCGGCGATAACGCCGCGCCACCCGTCGGTGCCGAATTTAATAATAGATTTAGGATTTTTCATAAGTCGCTTTGCTCGGAGAAAATTAATCCCGACCCGTCGGGATAAATTTATAGTTATTATTATGATGATGATTTGAAATGACTAACACGGACTGACCCGGACGGACACAGACAATCGCAAATTTTCAATCATTTCAATCATTTCAATCGTTTCAATCGTTTCAATCGTTTCAATCGTTTCAATCGTTTCAATCGTTTTCAATCATTTCAATCGTTAAATACTCAATGAGTGTATTCCGGCGATTCTTTCTGCTATGTTTTTTTTTCCGAATAAATATGTACCTGCGACAAAAACATTTGCGCCGTTTTGATAGCAGAGTTCTGCGTTTTCCTGATTAATTCCACCGTCAATTTCGATATCAAGTTCAGGATTGATCTCATTTGCTTTTTCACGAATAGCTTTAACTTTAGGCATCATATCATGCATAAATGACTGACCACCGAAACCCGGTTCAACAGTCATTACAAGGATCATTTTACAGATATCGATGAAAGGAAACACAGAGTCAGCAGGAGTTTTTGGTTTAACTACCACGCCGCATTCGGCACCCATTGAGCGGATATTTTCAAGTACCGCTCTTGTTTTATCAACGTCAAACGCAATATTCGGCGATTCAACATGAATAGTTACAATATCTGCTCCGGCATCAACAAATTTCGGCGCATAAACATCCGGCGCGTCAATCATAAGATGAACATCGAGTGGAAGATCAGTCACTTTTTTTAAGCTTGCAACAACGGGCACACCGATAGTGATATTAGGGACGAAATGACCGTCCATAACATCCACGTGGACATAATCCGCGCCGGCATTTTTTATGACATTAATTTCTTCCGCGAGGCGGGAGAAATCTGATGCAAGAATTGAAGGTGAAACGAGAGAGTTCATAATTTTAGATTTTAGATTTCTGATTTTAGATTTTAAATCCCCTCTTGAGAGGGGTGCCCGCAGGGCGGGGTGTGTTATTGGATTATTGATTCAACAATTTCTTTCAATCGTTCAACCGGATTTTCAGCATTCAGAATTGGTCTTCCAATTACCAGATAATCAGCGCCGTCTGCAATTGCCTGTTCAGGCGTACAAACACGTTTTTGGTCATCGGCGGATGAACCGGCCGGTCGGATTCCCGGAGTTACAATCAAAAAATCATTCCCACACGCTTCTCGGATAGATTTAATTTCTTTCGGTGAAGCAACCACGCCGTCAAGTCCTGCTTCTTTTGCCTGCAGAGCTAGTGCGACCACCTGTTCCTGAACGGATTTATCAACACCAAGTTCAGCTTTCAGAATGTCTTGGCTGATACTTGTCAATACGGTAACGCCGAGAAGTTTTGGTCCGGTCACGCCTGATTTTTCTTTAGCTTCGTCAACGCCCCGACGTGCAGCGCGCATCATTTCTTTACCGCCGGTAGTGTGAATTGTCAACAAATCAGCGCCAAGGATTGAAACATTTGCAGCAGCGCGTTGAACAGTATTAGGAATATCATGCAGTTTGAGGTCGAGCATAATTTTTGCTCCCCGTTCAACGGCATTTTTAACAATATCCGGTCCGAAACGAATAAACATTTCCAGTCCTATTTTGAGAGCGCCTGCATTTTGTCCGAGGATGTCAAAAAGTTTGAAAGCTTTTTCTTTATTACTGACATCGAGAGCGACAATGATTGGATTTTTATAAGTTTTCATATTAATTTGTTTCATACATGCAAGATATCGTTGATTATTTTTCTCAGTTGTTTTTTGTGAACTTTACCGGTAGCGTTTCTCGGCAAAGCGTCAATTACTTTCACTTTTTTAGGTATTTTGTAATTTGCGATTTTATTTTTCAGAAAAGATTTAATATCAGCGAATGATAATTCGGTGCCGTTTTGCGAGACGATAAACGCGACAGGGATTTCTCCCCTTATTCCGCAATCTTCGCCCACAATGGCGACATCATCAATCAGCGGATGCTCTCGAAGATATTCTTCAATTTCGCCCGGATAGACATTCAATCCTCCAACGAGGAGCATATCTTTTTTTCTGCCAACAATTGTAAAATAACCGTCATCATCTTTAAAGCCGAGATCGCCAGTAAAGACCCAGCCGTTTTTCAGTGTTTCCGCTGTTTCTACCGGACGGTGGAGGTATCCCGAGAAATTTGCCGGGCTATTGACGATAATTTCCCCTATTTCATTATTTTCCAATTCATTATCGTTATCATCCACGATTTTCATTTCGACATCACAAAGCGGTAGGCCTATAGTACCGACTTTTATTATTCCGCTGAGAGGATTTATAGAAGTCGCCGGACCGCATTCTGTCGGTCCGTCCCCTTCGCAAATTTTTATATTAAATTTATTGTAAAAATCATCAAAAACAGTTTTTGGTAAAGGAGCTCCACCCGAAACGCACTGCCTTAAGCATGGCAATTCCGGCGGGTTCTCAATTTTGGCCATAACTGCATACATTGCCGGAACGCCGAGAAAAATTGTTGCCTTATTTTCAGACATTTGTTTTAAAAGATCTAACGGCTGGAACTGTTCCATGACGAGCAATTTCCCCCCGGCAAATATTGTATGTATAAGGCATGCCGAGGCGGAAAATGCGTGAAACATTGGAAGCACGCCGACAAAGCATTCGACTTTTCCTCTGGATTCAAGACCGACAACACACATTCTCGCGTTGTGCATTATAGCTTTATGAGAGAGGAGGGCGCCTTTAGGTTTTCCGGTTGTACCTGAAGTATAGATACAGACAGCGATATTTGAGATATCCGTTTTAAAGTCCGGATTTTCAACAGACAGATCCGGTTTTGTAATTTCGAGTGAAATATTTCCATCCGTAAAAAGTTCTGACTTTTCACCGTTAATTTTTATATTTGCATCCCGGGAATGAATAATAAATCGAGACCTTGTATCCTGTAAAATATGCTTTATCTCTTCAGCTCCAAGACGCGGGTTAACCGGTACAACTTTCCCGCCCACGCGAAGGATTGCAAAGTAAGCAACAACAAAGTCGGGAGAGTTGCCGCAAATCAGAGTAACGAATTTTCCGGAAACGTCTGTGAAGTTTTCCAAAGCGTCAGCAGCGGAACTAATTTTAGCATTAACATTGCTGTAAGTAAAAGTTTTGCCTTTAAAGATCAAAAAAACATCATCGGGTGATTTACGCGCCTGTAAATCAATCAATCCGTCAAGAGTATCAGTAGGTAATATATTTTTCATATTTAAGTATCTGTTATTAATATAAATGATAACGATTTCGGCATTTTTTTTCAATAGGTTATTGTTCGTTATTTGTTATTTGTTAATTGTTAATCGTGGTCTGTGATTGGACGGATTGGACGAATTGGACTGATTGGACAGAATGGACAGACCCTGATGGAGTAAGACTCCACAGGGCGAAGTGGACAGAATGGACTTATTGGTCAAAACCACTATGAATAGTCGCCGGAGTTGTGTATAATATAAAAATGGATAAGATATCTGAACATGCTGTTCGTGTGCTTGAATATGATTCACTATTGAATCTGCTTTCGTCATACGCGAAAACATCTACCGGTAAACGGCGAATATTACATTTTTTGCCGTCAGCCGATATTAATTTGATACGCACGCAAATTTCGGAAACGACTGAACTAAAAGATTTAATTTCAGCGGGACAATTTTTGCCGTTTGGCGGAGTTGAAGATATAACTCAAATAATAACAAATCACGCATTTTCAGGTGCTGTATTTGAACCCGAGCAGCTTTTATCGGTGGCTTCTACGCTTCAATCGGCAAACGATGTCCGAAATTTTTCACAAACCAACAGAGATATCGCGACGCTTTTATGGTTAGTATCGAGTAATCTCACACCCCGCCCGGAAATTATTTCTGAGATTTACCGTTGTATTGACAATGATAAGACAATAAAAGACAGTGCATCAAAAAAGCTATTATCACTTCGCCGCAGTAAAAATAAACATCAGTTGTCGATCAACCGGAAATTAAATTCGCTTGTAAATTCGTCTGAGTTAAAATCCGCAATTGAAAGTAAAAACATTACCACACGGAATGGTCGACCTGTAATTGCGATGAAATCGAATTTTCGCAATGCTGTTCACGGTTCCTTACTTGACAAATCGAATTCCGGATTCACATCATTTATCGAGCCGCACATTATTACTGGGATTGCAAATGAACTTGAGAGTATAAAATATGAAGAAAGGAAAGAGATGGCGAGAATTCTGCGTGAGCTTTCTTCGATGATATTTGCAGTAAAGGATTCTATTATCGAAAACATAAATATTTTAACTCATATTGATATTACTAACGCAAAAGCTCAATACAGTTATGATTATCAAATGAACCCGCCGGATATCAGCAGTTCCGGAAAACTGGATTTAACAGATGCTCGTCATCCGTTGCTGATGCATTTTGTCCGGGATAATTCTTCTGAAAATATTCCACCGCTGCAAATTGATAAAGTGAAATCGAAAGTTGTTCCGCTGTCAATTAAATTTGACAAAGAACTTTATTTAATAATAATAACCGGTCCGAACACCGGAGGAAAAACTGTTGCACTGAAAACTCTCGGTCTTCTCGCGTTAATGTCGCAAAGCGGGATGCATATACCTGCATCAACCGGTACAACGATGCCGGTTTTCAAGAAATTTTTTGCCGATATAGGCGATGAGCAAAGCATTGAACAAAGTTTAAGCACTTTTTCATCTCACCTTAATAATATTGCCCGTGTAATTGATAATTCCGACAGTGAAACTCTTGTGCTGCTTGACGAACTTGGTTCCGGGACAGATCCTGCAGAAGGTGCTGCGCTGGCTGAATCGATTTTAACTTATCTGCATTCATCCGGTGCCAAAGTAGTAGCGACAACGCATCTTGGTTCAATAAAAACTTTTGCATACTCAACACCCGGAGCGGAAAATGCGTCAATGGAATTTGATGAAAGAACACTTAAGCCGACTTACAGGCTGCTGATTGGTCAGCCGGGATCAAGCAACGCACTTGCCATTGCGCGTCGTCTTGGCATCAAAGGAAAGATACTTGATCATGCAGAACAATTAATATCCGGCAAAGAAACTGACACTTCTAAATTAATAAATAAAGTTCAACAGTTGCGCGTTGACGCCGAACAAAGCATTGAACAATCGGAAACGCTAAAGAGAAAACTAAAGCGGAAGATTGAAGAAACTGAAAAAGAAAAAAAGGAAATTGTTGATGTTGCTAACGCGGAAGTTGAATCTATTTTCAAAGATGTAAAAATTGTAGTTGACGAATTTGCCGGCGCGGCGGCTAACGCACCTGTTCCATGGGACAAAAGAACGTTGGAATTTAAAAAACGGATCCACGAACTTGCTGATGGAACTCCCCTTGCCAGACAGCGCGAGAAATTCATTAAAAACATTTCGGAAGGGAGCACGGTTTTTGTCCAATCGCTAAATTGTTACGCAACGGTTAAAGCTGTGAATCGAAACCGGAAGATGGTTGTAGTAGAGTCGGATGACATTAATTTCAAAGTTGCATTTCATAAAATATCAGAGCGGCCGTTCAGTCGTCCTCGCAAGGTAAAAGAAAAAGTCATCAAAGAAGAAACCAAACCGAAGAAAGAAGTTAAGAGCCACAAATTATCTTTGAGGAGAAGCAAGAATTTCATAAAGAATTTAAAGCAAGGTGATATTGTTTATTCGTCAACATTAAACACAACTGTGATAATCGATACAATAAATCATGAGAAGAAGAAATTGACGGTCAAATTCGGTGGTTTTCCGACAGAACTGCCTTTTGAAAAAATCTCGCCTGTGCGAAAGAAACAGAATGATTAAATTTTGGATTTGTGATTTGTGATTTTGGATTTCGCGTTAGCGCCCGGCGAATATTTATTATTAATTTTTATGGCAGAATAATTGGTGGCAGAATAATTAAGAAAAGACTAAATAAATTTATTGTTTTAAGAAATAAAAATACAAAGATTTAGACAGAATTATTTAGTGACAGAATCATTTAAGAAAAGAAATTAAATCAATACCATCCAACAGATTTTTTAATTGCCCACGGAAAACACGGATGAACAATTTTATTTATTTTGCAAATGTCCGTAAATATTAGGGTTTTAAAAATAATTATTTAAAAATTTCCGTGTAGTCTGTGTGTTCCGTGGGCAGTAATTTTAAATATTGCTTTTATGACTTTACAGTGCGAAACTCCCTGTATATCGGTTGTTAAAAACTTAAATTAAAGTCTGTGGGATGGTAGTGAAATTAAATCCAAAATCACAAATCACAAATCTAAAATCCAAAATCATAAATCCAAAATATACTCATTCCCAATCATCTGTTCTGAAAGAAGATGCGGGAAGGTTTGCTTTATTGCATAGATTAGGTTCAGCTATGTCACTCCATCCGTAACGAACAGCCACCGGATTTTTTATTTTATCGCTTGAAACGAATATTTTATCATTGTTAATTTCAGCGACTGCCGGAACGAATTTTTTATTTTCGCCTGCTATTTCGAAATGAGATAAAGGTTTACCGTCACGGGTTTTCAATCCGCCATTGTAGTCAAAAGCAACGATGATTTTATTATCATTGATTTTCATATTTTTATAAATCGGACCTGAAAAAACCATATTTGTAAATCCATAATCTTTTGCAAGCGCCCATAAAGCCAAGCGATATCCAACGTCTTTTTTATTTCTTGGATGAATATCTTTGAGATTAGCTATATCCATTGTTACAGCCATGCCTGTATTTGGAGTTTTCAGAGAAAGCAACTGCGCTTCGCGAAGCAGAGCGGAATTTGCCCCGCCATTATAGTTAAAAGGAGCTATTTGCACATAATAAAAAGGGAAGTCTCCCTGATTCCAGTCATCACGCCAATTTTTTATCATATCGGGGAGCATTTTTCTATATTTACACGGGATTCCCCGATTTGATTCTCCCTGATACCAAATTGCTCCGCGAATTGCGTATGGAATTACAGGAGCTATCATTGAATTGTAAAGCACTGACAAAGTATTGGGATGCAGTGAAAAAATCATCGGTAATTCCGGCAATTCTGTTCCGGTATAACCTTTTCTGTAAAACCACTCGCCGGCAAGGGGGATCGCTTTTTCCGGTTCACCTTCAGGAAAAACGCGCATTGCTTCTTTCGGTCCAATCATTCCACCGACGCCGTTTTTGTTATAATTACAAATAACAATAGTATTTTCGCCGGTATTATATCCGGATTTTCCGACTTCATAATGGCGGGGATGTCTGCCTGCATTGACAACCTGAATCATACCTATTTCCTTTCCGTTCAGCCATGTAATATCATACTGATCAATAGCACCCGGTTCGATCACCAATTTTTTATTTTTCCATTCTTCCGGTACGACTATTTTTTTACGATACCATACTGAACCTTTAAAATCTTTTAATTCGGAAGAGTTCCACGGTGCGGGGAGTTGGATTTTTTTCCATTCGGAAGAATTAAGATTTGGAATCATCCAATTTTCAGAAAACCCTTTATCGAATTTTTTAAGTTCAGCCAACCATTTTTCTTTTTCCAGTATTTTTGCCAAATTGAATTTTTTATTATTTTTGTATTTAGCAAGATCAGCAAGCTCCTCCCAAAGGTCAGGCCATCTATTTAAAACATTCGCGCTTGTCCAGGCTTCAATTCTGGTTCCGCCATAGTCAGCTTCGACCAACCCGATCGGGACATTCAATTTTTCGCGTAGTGAGCGTGCAAAGTAATAACCTACGGCCGTCAAATTTCTTGCTGATTCCGTAGAACATTCTTTCCAATTACCTTTACAATCGTCACATTCATAAGGTTTAAAATTATTTCTGTTAATTGCAATGAATCTTATATTCGGATCATTAACACCTGCGAGTTTTTTTTCAGGTTCATCAAGCCAACACATCGGCCACTGCATATTAGACTGACCTGAACAAAGCCATACTTCACCGACGAGAATATTTGTTAAAGTAATTGCATTCGAACCACTTTGAATCGACATTGATTGTGGATTGTCATTTGCCGGAACGGGGTTGAGATATATTTTCCAGCATCCTTCCACATCTGCAAGAGTTGTTTTAGTCTGACCCGCAAAATTAACAGTAACTGCAGCCGATGGTACAGACCATCCCCAGACGGGTATATTAATATTTTGCTG
Organism: bacterium; assembly: GCA_029933535.1. Taxonomy (GTDB): domain Bacteria; phylum Auribacterota; class UBA3054; order UBA3054; family B51-G9; genus B51-G9. The sequence continues at coordinate 11,256 of JAOZNZ010000057.1, forward strand.
CAAAACCATATTATCAGAAATTACAGAAGGCAGTTTCAACTGCGCCATAGCGTTTAAAGCGATAGTGGCTGTAAGAATAAGGGAAAGTATAAGTTTCATGGATTAATTTAAGGTTTAAGGTTTAAGGTGTCAGGTGTCAGGTGTCAGGTGTCAGGTGTCAGGTGTCAGGTGTCAGGTGTCAGTGTTCAAGAGAGCGGATTACTGGTTTCGGATCTCGGGTTTCGGATCTCGGGCTTCGGATCTCGGGCTTCGGATCTCGGGCTTCGGATCTCGGG
>JAOZNZ010000521.1 GCA_029933535.1 bacterium
TCTTCTCGATGGATCATTTCATAACCAGACAGTTCAAGTAAATTAATCACATCCACATTTGAAAGCCAATTTTGACGCGGCTCTTTTTGTTTCAATCCCATCCATTCCGCAAAACGAAAAACAGGCTCCCAAACAAAATTATAAAAATTTATCACAAGACGCGTTCGCGGAGTCATTGCTTCACGCAAATTTCCAAAAACTTTCTGTATATCATCAAGATAACCTATAGTATCCGCCAAAACAACGTAATCGAATTTTTCTTCACTTTTAAACTCTTCGGCATTTGCACAAATAAATCCCAAATTCTCTTTCGCCGAAAATTTATTGTTTGATATTTCAATTGCTGTTCGACTAATATCTATTCCAATTCCACGCGAGGGATTCAATTGCGCGAGCAATTCACCTGTACAGCAACCTGCTTTAAGAACTTGTTGTTTTTCGGGAATGAAAAATTTATAAATTTTAGTCAGTGTATTATGATAATACCTGTTCTTTTTTCGCCACAAATCACGCTCTAAAGCAAGCGAATCAAATTTTGTTAAAATATCTTCATTCATATATTCATTATACGATACGTTATATTTTATGTCAATGGAATGTTAACAGGAAATAACCTTTTCCCAGAAAACAGTGCCTGACCCCGTTTTCTTTACACTTAGTTATTTTTTTAAAAACAATTTTATTTGATTTTTTCTAAAGAAATGTTTGTGAATTCTCCGGTACTGCCTACTCCACCATATCCCATGTGAACATAAACAGTCGCCATTCCTGTAACCTGATTTGTGAAGATGAGTTCTTTTTCCCACCATTTATTGTGTTCGCTCATCCAAACAATTTGTTTTTCTTTTTGAGGTGGCAGCCAAAAGCCTATTCTTCCGCCAAAAATAATATCATTGTTGTTTGTTGCAATTGATCTTACAGTTCCACTCAATCGGTAAACAACATTAGATTTCACCTTAACTCTCTGCTGAATTCCAACGAGCTTTTTCATTGGATTTTCTATTCTAACAGCATTTCTAAAGTTTTTCCCGATAACATTTATGAACTTAACAGAATCCGGAAAAGTCTTAGCAGATTGCCATAGTTCCCAATTTTCAAGTTCGTTTTTAAACTGGCCATCTTTTAACAAATTTTCCTTCTCAACTACTTTCGCTTTCGTTCGCATATTAATTATCGGCACAGGATTAACCATTTTTATTTCTTTTTTTGCTGCACGCAAATTCATTTTATTATCTTGCAAAACCGGTGAACGCCCTGCCATAACAACATTCGGTAAATAATAATACCGCCAGCCAAAAAGTACCGTAATTACCATTATCACAACAGCTATTATAATTATTTTAGTTTTCATATTTTTTTCTTAAAAGTGAAATTGAACCACATAAGTTACATAAGACCATATAAGAATTAAAATATTAATTATTTTGTTTAAATTGTAAAACATTCTTTACAACATTTTGCATCAGCGGATACGGTTTATCATATTTATTAACAGGCTTAATCGCTTTATGTTTTATTGTAATTATTTCTTCATTAAGTATTTTATCAACAACTAAATACGTTTTTAATTTAACATTTTTTACAGGAATATTTTTCATATTAAAAGCAATAACAACATTATTACTCCCCTGGCCGCATGGGATTGTAATAAGTTCCCATCCTATCCCCTTATTAATCGCCGCTCTAACATATTTATTATTAATCTTACTATTTTTAACTTTAAGAATTTTATTAAATAATAATTTCACTTTGACTTTCGTTGATTTCGGTGCAGAAACATTGCATTTAAAAACACCATTAGATAAAAATACCACGTCAGTAATTTCAGCTTTGGGATTAACCGAACTATTATTACCAATTAATATAATCTGTTGTTTACAATCATCAATTCTAGTTGATTGAATCCCGTCACCGGAAATGCTTTCAACAGCAACAGGTGAAATTACATTGAATGTTGTTGTCCCACCACCCGAAAAACTGATTTTATATTTGGTTTCCGTTCTGCTGCTTTCAATAAGATCCGAACGAACATTAACCGGCGCAGGTAATTTCAAATCTTTAATTGGATAAGTTTCCGCCTGCCAAACACATTCACCCGGAATCGATATTTCTTTATTTTTATCAGGAATAATAAATTCATGATACGGATAAACAATTTCGCAAATACCATTTGTTACAAGAAGCTGTGATGTTGAAATATTAATATTAGTCAATTGAGGATTTCTTACATTAACATACCTAAGATTCTCATTCTCACCTGTGTAACCAAAAAGTTCCATTTTCATTGGATTACCCAAAAAAAATTCAGAACCTATCATGCATTTATCAAGAGATTTCGCCCAACGCAACGCGCGAGCCATAATTTCCCATCTTTTTTTTGTAAGATTTGAAGGTGTAATATAAAGTTCACGCATCAAAGTACCGCGACCAAAATAGTTCATAACATAATTTGCCCAACCTTCATCGGTTTCATATTTTACAGGATAAGCAACATGCGTTCCATCAACTATTCCATGAGTCATCAACGCCGAAAGTGGAAAAATCTTCCCATCTTCAACAACTATTTTATAAAGAGCAACGTCACGATAATTCATTTCAAAAGCGCTACCATAAGTGGCAGGTATCTTTTTATTATATTCATGATCTCCGCCCCCCATCCAAATTGTGTCCGCATAAGGCAGCCACCACGGACTTGGCCATATTCCTGAAGTTATCGCAAGAAAAATATCGGGGTTCATCTCTGCTTCCATTTTTAGAATTGAAAGTTCAGCGTCGACATTCGCTTCAGTACTTTGCTCAACAGTAGGAAAATGCCCGTGTATTTTATGTCCACAGCCGAAATAATTAAAATCATGCTTAAAATAACTGATTTTGCCATTTTTAATCGTTTTTTTAAGTAATTTGCGCAATGGTTTATTGTACTTTTCATCAGATATACAGTAAAATTTCTTATGCGCTGGCTGAATCCCTTGTTTAACTCCCCAGGAAGTATCAAGACTATGCCC
>JAOZNZ010000058.1 GCA_029933535.1 bacterium
GCGGCACATGAGCAAATTATAAAAAAACAAATTAACAATGATTCTAATTTATAAATTGATAATTTCATAAATATTGGATTGCTGGATTAGTCCCCCTTTTCTAAAGGGGGATTGAGGGGGATTTTTTTGTTATTCGTTAAATTATCCCGGGATTACCCGGTGGAATTTTGGTTGCCGAAATACGGCAATTATTCGGTGTTTGTTATTTGTTCTTCGTAACGTTACGAATTATAGCATATCTTATATTTAATTGTCAAGGGGGCGTGCTAATTACGCGCCATGGATTATAAATTACAGGCGCTCGGAGGAAATTTAAATTCACTTACGTGGATTTAAATTTATTTTCCGGGTGTTTGCTTTTCGGTTAATTGCTAAGCATTCTATCGTCATACATTAATTTTAAATTCATCACAACGGGATGAATTTCCTAAGCAGTGCCTGTAAGTTATCTAAAACCGGCACTGCCATACGGGATGAATTTCCTAAGGCGTGCCTGTAAGTTATCTAAAATCGGCACTGCCACTTGACAAACAAATAACTTTGTGATACAATATTCGTAACGTTACGAATTTTGCGCCACTGTGGCGGATACGTTTTTTCTATTAATATTTAACAGAGGAAAATTATGAAACATAAACTTTTTTTAATCGCTATTGTCGCTTCTTGCTTTGTTGCAGCAATGGCTACCGCAGCTCCTTGGGGACATAGGTACGATGAAGACCTGATAAACGGCCAGACTTGGGAAACTACAAACGTGGCAAACGGTACTACATTACAAGTCGCAGTTGAATGGGGCGAGGGAGATTGGGATGGCGCTATGGGTTCAGCTTTCGGAATGGGTGCATCTACAGACGGATCAGGATGGACATGGTATGAACTCCCTTGGTTCGAAAATGGCGGAGGCGATAATAAACGCTGCCATGCTGATGTTGCATTCAATGATAATGGAACTAACTATTGGGCTTACAGAATTATTAAAGCCGCAAACGGGGGAACAAATTATCTCAATGGCGCAAATGGCTGGGCGGAATCTTACAGCCCGTTGAGTGCTTCCGCTTATGTATATGTCATTCCCGAACCTGCATCAATTTTTCTGATCTTGCTTGGCTTGGGACTAATGAAATTTCGCAAGTAACTATAGAAATCATACTTGGAGGGTCGCCGTTTCCGGCGACCTTTTATTTTATTAATTAACACCTAACGGAGAATAATTATGAAAAAAATTATTATCTTAACCATTGCAGCTCTTTTTATGACTGCACCAATATTCGGTACCGTCTACACAGACCCAACTGATGACTTGGATTCAGCCGTAAATAATGATAATCTGAATTTCACCGGCGCTGAAGTAACAAATGACGGAACTACCATCTCTTTTACAATTAATATTCTGGCAGATATTCAATCAACTGATTGGGGAAAATATATGATCGGTATCGATTCCGTTGCAGGCGGTGATACTAACGGAAATGCATGGGCACGTCCTATATCCATGAGTTCCGGTATGGATTACTGGTTTGGCGGTTGGGTAGATGCAACTCCTGATAACATTCAATTGTGGTATTACAATGGTGCGTGGACAAATACAGCTGTTTATACCTCAACAATTAACTCGAATTCCGTTGTCTATTCAGTTCCTCTGGCAGCTTTGGGATTAAGCGCTGGAAACTCATTCACTTTTGATATCTACAGTTCAGGCGGTGGCGGAAATGATACAGCGATAGATGCTTTATCATTGAGCACACCTACTGTAACCGGCTGGTCGGAACCTTATGATTCCGGAGCGAATGTATCATCGTACACAGTACCGATTCCTGAACCGGGTGCAATTTTTTCTTTATTATTTATTACTGGTTATTTATTAAAGAGAAAATAATTTATTTGAGTGCAAGAAAAAAGCCCCGAAATACAAAGTGTCTCGGGGCTTTTTTTATGTATATGGAGTGCAACAATGTTGGTTTTTTGTATTCAACAAAATCATTTGTTGCAAATGATTTTTTCCGCTCGATGCGAAAAAAATTATAAAAAATTTCCGTAAGATCTTTGGCGTTTAGTTCTTTTCGTGCAATTCGGCTCGATTATTCGCATTGTTCATTGTTTTCTTTTCGATTGAATACAATCAAAAAGTCGCATTAAATGCCGCGTTGAGTTCCGTAATGGTTTTGACGCGGCAACATTAATGCACTCCATACTAAACCCTTTTATATGAACGTAAATCCTTTTACCCATAAATTGAAATTCGCGATAGCTAATTTCAATTTCCTCCGAGCGCCTGTATTATTATTGAATGATTTAACGATTTAGTAATTTAATGATTTACAATCTTTCAATCGTTTCAATCATATCAATCATTTTAATCATTTCAATCATATCAATCATATCAATCATATCAATCATATCAATCATTTCAATCATATCAATCATTTCAATCATTTCAATCATTAATGTCACGGCCACTTGACAAACTGTAATGAAATATGATATAATTCGTAACGTTACGAATAACGAATAACATACCCCTGTTTAATTGCCGTATTTCGGCAACCAAAATTCCACCGGGTAATCCCGGGAGAATTTAACGAATAACATGCACTTATTTAATTGCCGTATTTCGGCAACCAAAATTCCACCGGGTAATCCCGGGAGAATTTAACTAATAACTATTAACTAATGAGAAAAACTATGAAAAATCTTATCACTCTTATCTTATCAATTTTGTTATTTTCCTCTTCCGCTTTCGCAATTACAATCGATGGACAGAATATTACCGGCGATTTCGCTAATGCAACCTGGAAAGTTTATCAGGATGTCGCAGATGACTGGGGAGGTGATGATAATATCGTCGCTATGTACATCGAAACTAATGATACACATCTTCTCGTCGGTATTCCGGGCATTGTTAATGATAACGCGGTAGGTTTGCTGTTAGACCTTAATGCTGATACAGGCTCAAATGTTATGCCTTCAGGATTGACTATGCCGGATTCTATTTGCGCCGGTATGGCCGGTATGTCATTTGACACTGATTTTACACCCGACCTTGCTGTCGCTTTACGTACAGCGGATAAAAGTAGTGACGATTCTGCGTGGCCGGCACTTGAAAATATTAACGCTGATATAAGAACATATCTAGGAACTCTTCCCGATATTCGTGAGTTTGGAAGCACTGTTACTAATGGAGATACTATAGTTGGTGCTTTAATGGGTTTTGTTTCTTTCCTTGGAGAAACAAATACTTTTTCCGAAGGTCTTGAACTGGCTATCAGTTATGATGACATGAACAATAATTCACCAACTGTTCGGGTTATGTCTTTGGTGTGCAATAATGGCGGTGACTGGGCAAATAACCAGACTCTTCCTCCAACAAACGGGGATACTAATAATTGGGTAAGCAGTCCTTCTGTTGATCATCATGCTGAACTTGTGCCTGGCAATCAATACATCACAATTGTTTTTCCTGTTTTCCAAACCGGTGTTCAATTTTATGCAAGTGCCGGTGCGAGCAAAACTCTTGCATTTGCAGATACTGAGATAGATTTTACTTCAACTGTAACCGGTGGCACACCGCCAATTACTTATGAATGGGATCTTGGGAATGGTTATCTGACAAATGCTGACATGTTTACCTATGCTTATCCGGATGCGGGAAATTATACTCCCGAAGCTATTATCTCCGATAACGCGGGAAATTCCGCTACGGTAACTATAGCAGAAATAAAAATTTATGCTGCAACTTCGGTTGATGGTCTTAACATCACAAATGATTACGCGGGACAAACAAACGCTTTGCAGGATACTGTAACCAACTGGGAAGAAGCGACTGTACCCGGAAACGGTGCGGAACTTGATCAATTATTCGCTTATTGTGAAGAACGGCATTTATATGTAGGTGCTTGCGGAAATCTTACCACAGGCAACGGTGAAAGAACAATTGGAATTTTCATTGACAGTGATTATAGTGTCGGCAGCAACGTTATGCCGGTAATCACTGCCGGTTCTCCCGCGAAGCTCGAAAATCTTGCCGGAATGACATTTGATTCTGATTTCACACCTGACAAAGCCATTTTGCTTTCAATCAATACACCGGCGGACTGCTGGGTTAATGTTTATCATATTGATTCTAACAGCGATTGGTATTGGGGAGATAAAACTGAATATACGGATATTTTCGACCCGTTCCAGCGTATTGTAAATGACAGAGACGGGTTTGCCGGAGATATAGTTGCTTTTAATGATCTTAACACAGCCGTAAATCCCGAAGATGCAAATACAGGGCTTGAATGTTATCTTGATATGGATACAATTTATTTCGGGCTTACGCCAACTCAAAATACTGTGAGAATTCAGGCAATTCTTTTTAACTGGCAGACAACGAATGTTGCAAATCAATCATTACCGGGAATTGACAGTAATGGCTCCGGATTCGGATTGGCTTCGCGTGTAAATTACGAAAATGTCCCCGGGAAACAGTATATTGAAGTGTGTGCACCAGTACCGGAACCGGGAATTATATGGATTATTGGATTGTTGGGTTTATGGATTATTGGAAAGAAAAAATAAAAACAGAATAATTAGTTTTAAACTATAAAATCTCCCGAGTGCGTTACTGCCTCGGGAGATTTTTTTTACAAACAATTAATTTTTCAATTTTATGTTTTACTTGACTTTTTACAATTTTGGATTTATAATAGTGGTAGGGTGTGAGGAACCATTATCTTTTCTGTAATAAATAATTTGACTTTTGGTCAGATTATTGTGATCGCGTCAACAATTACTAAACGAGGTACGCTATGAAGAGAATATTGTTTCTTTCCCTGTTTCTTTATCCTTCCTTTTCTTTAGCTCAAATCCATTATGTTTCAAATCAAGGCTCATACAATGGTAATGGCAGCTTAACTAATCCCTTCAACAAGATAAGCGTGGCTTATGCTGCTGCTGTATCAAATGGTCAAAATGAAGTCATCAAACTTATGCCGGGAAATTATTATGAAACAAACATACTGATTTTTAACAATAAAAATATTACAATATCCGGTTATGGTGATCAAAGTATCATTAGCAATAATATAATTGTTAAAGCAAATATGTCATTCACCGACTTACAAATTAATGGTGGCTCTTTTTCTAACGAATCGTTTGTCATTTTTAATAATGTAAAATGCGATGACAGTAATATTGATATAAAATCAATTTCAGGCACATGGCGCGGTAAAGAAGATGAAATGCATATTAACTTTCTTTCCGACCCGAATGATGAACTCGAAGTAGTGAATTACCTAACCCTTTCAAATTATGTTGAACAAGCAGGCCTGGCGACCGAAAACGATATAAATATAGAAACTGCTGCACGCGAAACCGCTGACAACCTACTTTCCGCTGATATTATTTCAGCAATGGATGTTACGATAAACACTGTTTCCGGAGAATATTTAAAACTGGACGGTGGTACCTTAAATGGAGATTTAATACTTGAAAATAATGTTGCTATCCGGGGCAAAGATGACATAAACGATGATGGCGGTGGAATAATGATTGTTGCCGGTAGTTCTATGGATGCCATGGGTGGAGATATTATTATTAATGCCGGAGATGGCGGATTTGGTAGCGATGATGGCGGTTATGTTAAATTATATTCCGGGAATTCAGCTCCTGAGACGAGAGCAGAAATGATATTAGAAGGAGGGAAATACTCCGGGGGCAAAGGAGGTATATCTACTAAATGTTCGTTCTTTCGTGTGAATGATATAGATATTGTGGATGCTATTAATAACGCAATGAGCTCAGTTCAGAAATCAGGCGGTTTTATGACAGGAAATCTATCTGCTCCAAATATCAATTTAATTCCAACAGTTATTGAAGGCTATATTGTTTCCAGCGTAATGCAAGTCGATATGAATGGATTGTACATTAATGAAGGTGATATATATAACAATCAGCCGGTTTATAGAAATGATCAAAACTGGGTACTCTATTCAAATGGCGGTGGCTTATGGCTTATTAGCAGTAGCTTAGGTGGCCCTATGTACGATTATGGTTGGTCGTTTGCATCACCACCAACCGTTCCTCTCAGCGGATGGATGTTTGGTTCCTCGGTTTCCGTGAATATACAAACAAATTTTCCTATGCTGAATTTTGCAGCAGGTAAAGCTATCAATTTACAAGACGGCGTTGACCCGCAAGATGCAGCGACAGTAGGCCAACTTGACAACAAAATTGCGACTACCAAAGATTATGTAGATTCCAAAATCACAAACGTAATTGTGCAAAATATTAATATTTATGATGGCAGGTATGTTGGAAAATTAGGTGCTCAAACAATGGAAGGCCCTTTAAATGTTTCCGGCAAAATCAAATCCGGTTTTGGTGTGGAAGTAATGGAAGCCGATAATACAAAAGCAGGGCTGTCTATATCACCAGGCGGGGCCGGTCAACTCAATCTTTACGATGACCAGAACAATCTTAATTCACTGTTGAATAGTGATGGTGACAGTTACCTGCTTGGAGGACGACTTGGCATAGGAACGTCACCAACGTATGGCCAATTGGAAATAAGACCTGTTGAAGCTAATGCTGACCATGGTGTTACTCTTTATATGGGTAACGGTGCAACCGCAAGGTCGTTTCTACAATCTGATGGAAATGATAATTATAATTGGCATCTTACGCGTACAGCTTCTTTGGATAAAGGTATAACTATTGATGTAAACGGTAATATTGGCATTGCTACCGGAACAAATACTCCTCAAGCTAAACTTGATGTCAATGGTGACGCAAATATATCCGGCACACTCACCGTCCCTCAAATTTACATCACAGGCGGCACTGATTGGAACATCGGCTCTGCCAATCAGTGTGCCGACATAGTTATTAAAAATCCTGACACTGAAATACGTTCGGAAAACGGTGATGTAATATTAAATGCAGCAGCTAATAGCATTGTAATGAAATCTCCCGTGAAATTCAGCGAAAATCAATTCGGTTCCGCTACTATTCCCAGCGATTATTCTTCCATTAGTGTTAATGATAAAAATGTGTCAGGTGACGCGGTTATTTTATTAACACCATGCGGTGAGGTGTCAGGCGCACCTTACGCTCAAATAAACACCGACGGTACTTTTGACATAAAATTACCCGATACAGTTATTGTTCCAACTGTAATTAATTATCTTATTCTTGAAAAATAGGAATGCGAAAGTATAAATTAATTAGGTATTTGTCATGACTTAAAATAGGGAATAAGAATATGAAAAATAATTTTAAACTGGTTTGCTTTTTAATAATTAGTCTCTCGTATATTATTTTTGCTGAGACAACTGTTTCAAATTATTATTATAAACGCGTGTTACCGGGTGATTATATTGATCAATACATTGGTTGCAATTATGAGCGCTGGTTTAATAACCCAATTTATGGTGAATCCCATGAAAAAGCAACATGCATTCCACCTAATGTTAGTTCTTTACCTAATGATTTAAATGTTGATATAGAATATGAACCGGATCAAACGTATTACCTTCGCGGTTCTATTGTTCCTGCAAGTTCGGGAGACAACAATAAAATATTTACATATACCACAACATATAAAAGTGAGAATATGCTTAGTACAAATGATGATACATTCATAACCACTGAACGTTATCAAATTGACGATTATGCTGGTGTACCGCAATCTACTCAAATATGTACGCTGTCTGTATTAGATAATTGGACTAATGATGGCTGGTCAAACGGCTATCTTTTTGCCGAAGAAATATGGTATAATAAAAATATTCCCGCTGATATAGATGTTTTCGAAATAGTTACATCAGGAAAAACAGAACTTGATCCCGGTATTTACTGTATTGAAACGGAAGTAAATAATTTAAATGCATCTTTTGGTGTTGAAATTAATCTTTATAATACCAATACATTTAATAATGATACAAAAATGCAATTTATGACTGACACATACGATTATAACAATCGATATGATGATAATGGTAATCTGGATAATATAGGTCAACGTTTGTATTTTAAAAACGATAAAAAAATAACTTGTTATATTGAAGTAAAACAGCGCTTTAGTATACCTGAACTACCAAATATAGAATACAAAATCCGCGTTTTTAAAGCCAGACCCGTTATCCTTGTGCATGGAATTAATGCTTTTCCGCAAGACGCGACTCAAACTGACACAACTTTTGAAGATATGAGAGACTATCTCGGTTATTTTAAAGAAATTATGCCTTGCGTCTGCTACGATTTTCCTTGGGATTCTTCTCAACCTCATAATGGTAAAGGATTTGAGTATTATGTGGGTGATGATCCAGATGAAGAAAAACAATTATATGGATTTGTTAAAGATAAATTTAAATTACATGATAATTACAAAGCAAATATAATTCTTCATTCAATGGGCGGATTTATTGTTCGATATCAATTGGCTTATCAAAGTTTTGCCGATATGATAAATCAGGTTTTATTTATAAATTCTCCGCAGTACGGTAGTGACCTGGCAAATTTCATTGCTACAAGGCCACGAGCAGCAGAAAGATTTAATAAATTTCCGGTTCTTTTTACTTGTCAGGAGAACTATATACATATGAGTCGTGGTGGTGAAACGGTTTGGAAAATGCATCACGAAAAAGATATAAATATTCCTGTTTCAAGAATTGCGTTTACAGTAGGCACAAGTCGTGGATATTATAAAATGTTACCTATAATTATGTTTAATTATGATTATAGGGAAGGCATATTAAATGATTTGTTGGAAGGAAAAAAAAGTGATTTTAATGTAAATGTAATTAAAACTCTTTTTAAAGAAAGATATACAATAGGTTTGAAACGAAGCGATGGTATCGTTCCGGTTACAAGTCAAAATTTGTTAAATCTTGTACCAGACATTCCAAAAGCCAATTATTATTTTATTGAAAAACACCATACAGAAGCCCAAAAACTATCTCTTAACAATATGAATAGTTGCAGAGAACTATATGATTTAATCAAAGCAAGGATGAACGCACAATGAAAAAGAAATTAATAATATCAATTGCTTTTATAATAATTTTTATTTTGTTTTTTAATATTAAAAACAAAAAAGAGGTATCAAAAAAAGAAATAGCAAGAACTAAAAAAGAAGTAGTTAAGTTAGAATATAAAAAGCCTGCAAATATTAAGAAAAACAATTTCTTATCTAATACAAATTTAAATTCTTTTTATACAAAGCAAATCAGTTGGGATACTCTTACAAATAATATCACATTATCAAAAAATAAAGTCACTTGGTGGATTAGAGACGAAATGAAATATTTAAAGGATAATCTTTTTACTAAGAATGCAACATATTCTATTACAAATCTTTTTGAAATATTAATTAAAAAATCCATACCAATAACAATTAATATTACCAATACTGCTTATTCAACTGGATTAATGTCTTTAAGATATCGTCAACTTTTGCCTTATGTTAAACAAATTATACTTCAGTCAAATCAAATAACCAATCGTGATGTTGCAATAAAATGCATTACCTGGTTGGGTAAAATACAGCATCCTGATACATTACGGACAATATTAGAATTAGACAAACTAATACCTGAAAATTCTTATTTACGAAAAGAAACACGTTTCGGGTACTTGCCTTTTTTCTATAGAAAAGATTGTCTTGATGTGTATATAGAAATTGCCGATCAACCCGAAAAATACGATCATAACATGTGGTATGCTGCTGCTTATAAAATTGGTTGGTTTACAAATGATATTGCAATCAGTGCAAATAAACGTGCGTATAAAACTATGAAGGAATTTAAGAAATACTGGCCGGAATCGCCGGAATCGCGTTTTCTTAATGTTCGGATTCTTAAAGCACAGATGGAAACACAGAAAAGAATAATAAATGGAAAAAGACCACCGCGAAAACAGCCTAAACCTTTATTAGATGAATAAAGTCTGGGAAATATAATCAATTCAAGATTGTTGATATATGAAATAAAACTTTTATAAAACAAAAATACTAATATGGGATTATATTATGAAAAAATTATTTTATTTAATGTTATTGATTATTTATTATGGAATAAGTATAGTAGAAGCTAAATATGCAGCGATTGAATTAATCATAGAAAATGGTCGGCTTAGTGAAAACCAATATGTTCGCGTAAAGAACCATATTTACAGCCAATACGGTTTTTACTATGATATAATAATATATAAAGATTTACAACTTGGTATTAGTCCTAATCATTATTATTATGACTTAGACATTGGAAAATATGGTAATCAAGCTGAAATAGAAATAATGCAAAAGGGTAACATTTGGAGATTATGGAATGATTATTCTATTTCACCTAAAATAGGATTTCTGTTGCCGGAAGACAAGACAATATGCAAGAAATTAAGAATACAAACACAAAATCTAACGCAGAATGAAACACTAAATGTAATACAAGAGAATAGCGATATAATAACTCTTTATATTGATTATAATATTGATCATGATTTAGATGGGCTTGGTGCTACGCAAGAACTTGCTTATAGCACAAATCCAGAGAACCCTGATACTGATGATGATAATCTTAATGATTATTGGGATGTTAATGGAACGAATATTGAAATAAACCTTGATGATGAGCCAATACAAACAATCAACACAGCCGCAACCGATCCGTTAAATCCTGATACTGATGGTGATGGTGTGCTTGACGGTGTGGAAGTTTATGGTCTTGAGCCTTATGATTTTATTACCGACCCAAATAATCCCGATACAGATGGCGACGGAGTTATTGACGGTCAGGACCCGAATCCGCTTGGAATGACTGATGAAAATGGTGACGGCATTCCCGATGAATGGGTGGCTTTTTGGTTAAATCAGATAAACCAATGGGGATTTCCAAGCGGTTGGATAACTTCAATTGCCAATCCGGATGCAGATACTGATGGAGACAGTATAAGCAATCGAGATGAATACGAAAACGGAACAGTGCCGATTGTTCCTAATGGTCATTATGAAACACGAATAATTCCTTCGCCTCTTGTAATTTCGGCAGTTATTAACGAAATTGTAACTGCCGAATTTTCTGTTGTCGATTTGTCGTTTCAGCCAAGCACAGGTGAAGTTTTTCAACTTTCTCAATCCTGGGCAGATGAAATTCATGCCGTGCCCGAGAATTTGTTGCTGAAATATTTGTCTACAAATGAATGGTATCAGGAAAATATGCCCGCACGATTCTGCTCTCGTTTCGGTATTTATAATAAATTTCAATTCGCAATTAATACTGCTAATCTGGCTGATAATACAACTTATAAAGATAAAATATTAGTTGTTGTCGGTGGAATAACAAATGAATGTGAAGTTCATCTCCTTATCGGTAATTCACCCGAAAATAATCACGTACCAACTTTCGGCAGTTTAATTTTTCCTTCAAATAAAGCAGCAGTAAAAGATGTTGATAATGTTCAATTGCAATGGAGTGCCGCAACTGATGAAGATACCGGCGATTCAATAACTTATGAAATTCGA
>JAOZNZ010000059.1:0-3901 GCA_029933535.1 bacterium
TCCTAAACTATATGCTAAAATTAAAGATATAGTTTATCCTCAATTAAGATCCAATCCTTTTTTTGGAATCAATATTAAAAAACTAAAAGGTGATTTTGACAGTTATTACAGATACAGAATTGGAAATTATGGATTATTTTATCTGATTGAAAATGAAAAGGTTTTAGTTGTAATCGTTGTTTCATAAAAGAACCACCCCGCCCTAAAGGACACCCCTTCCCGAGGGAATACTCGGGATGTGCCACCTATTAAGAAGGGGATTTTTTTGCTCTTCGTAAAAATGAATGGGGAAGCGCTGAACAGTCCACCGGCTCGCTTTGCTCTCCATCGGCTACATCACAAAAACAAAATGTAGCTGCAAGCGAGCGTTAGCGAGATTGTGGAAGAAAGCTAAGATTAGCTGAACAGTCCGCCAGCTCGCTTTGCTCTCCGTCGGCTACATCACAAAAACAAAATGTAGCTGCGAAATCGCACTGGAAGAATAATAAGTTTACCCACTCGTTTTTACGAAGAGCCATTTTTCACTACATTTACCTTTTGACCTTTAGTCAAATTTACTTGACTTCTCTGAAATGACCTCCGGTTGATCGTGCAACACTCTTCATAAATGCCCGTGCTTCATCTCTTTTTTCAACCTTGGGTTTGTATAAAACTGTGTTGATTGCAAAGCGATTTGATGTTGTATTCCGCCCATCGCGAATGACTTTATAAATATCTTTTGTATGTTCAGCTCTTCCGGCAATTGTATTTTTACCCAGCCACGGCGGGTCATCGGTAATTAAAACAATTGTATCCGGTTTCATTTTTATAGCAGTTTTTAATGCTTCAACCGGCGAGCTGCCTTTTGTAGCGGAATTACCACCTTTATTCATTTTCATATTCTTTTCCATCCACTTTACTAGTTCTCTTTTTCGCGCTTGAGTTGCATAAGCCATGTTAGTTTTAAACGAAAATGCTCCATCGGTAAAAAGGATTACATTAAAGCCTGTATCGGGATGGAATTTTTGAACCATTGCTATCGCTTCTTTTTTTAAATCTTCAAATGCGCCTTTTTTTACCACGCTTGAACTGCTGTCAGCAAGAATTACGATAGATCTTGTTTTAATTTTGTGACCAAAAAATTCCGCTTCGGAAAATCCTTCAAAAGCACTTTCATTCCCTTCTCCAATACCAAGACCCCCAAGACCGAGTTGACCAATGTTACCACCAATTGGAGTAATCATAGCCGGAGTTGATCTGAAATCTGATTTAGTAAATTTTAATGGCGGGAGTTTTGGCAAAGCGATTTTCGATTTTCCTGTGGTAATGAGTTTATTCATTAATTGAGGTTTCCGCGCTTGTTTTTCGTATTGTTTAACCCGGATTTTATGTTGTAATTTTCTCGCCGGCATTTTCGGCATTTTTTTTGCCGGTTTGAACATCATTTCCGGCGGTTTTATGTATTTATAAACCACAAACGCGCCCGCAAGGAAAAAAAGCGCAATATGTATCGCAAAGCTCACGCCGAACGATTGAAAAGCTTTGCCGAACTTTCCTTTTTTCTTTTTAGCAGCAGTTATAGGCTGTAATTGTATTTGTTGCTTATTAATCATTTTAATTTAAAGAATTTTGTCATCATCTTCAAAAGCAAAAGTTACATTCTCTAACTTTGCCGCTGAACATGCGTCTAAAACATCTATAACCCGTTGTTGCGGAATAACATCATCGGCGTTTATTGTCAACATAGCTTCCGTTTTGGTGCTCGCACAAGTTTCCCGGAAACGCTCTAATTTTTTTGTTAATTCAGGCAAATCGGTTGATTGGGGCGAATCGAGTTCAAGGTCGTTAAGCACAACGCTTCCGTCAGCACGGATTTCAAGAATTTGTTCGTCCGGCATTGCTATCGGTTCGGACTGTTCAGCGACACCCGGCAAGCTGAAACTAATATCGGCCTCTTGTTTATGGAGGCTGCAAGCGACCATAAAATATATCAGCAAAAGGAAAGTACAATCAATCATAGCTGATATAGGGAAATCGACTTTTGCAGGTTTTTTCTTGGGTCTTTTCATATACTCACTAATAGACTTTAATTTAACCACTAATTTATTTTTTAACCACTAATGGACACGAATAAACACGAATAATTAATTTTATTATTTTGTTTTAGTTTAGTTTTTTCCATGTTATTTATAAGTTATAAATTATAAATAGAATTTTAAAAGTTTTTATTTCTTTTTTTACAGTTTTTAATAAGTTTTATTTCTTATAAATTTTTTTGTTTCATTCATTAGTGTTTATTGGTGTTCATTCGTGGTTAAACTCTTCGTGGTTAAATTCTTCGTGGTTTAACTGCTTGGGGATTGGAATGAAGCGAATATTATGTCATTAATTCCAGCTTCCGCACAAGTTTTCAGCACAGTTTTAACCTTTTTAAATGGAACTTCCTTATTTGCACGCAGATAAAGTTTTAAATTCGGGTTTTGCTTCTTCCGCTGCTTCATCATCTTCAGCATTTGTTTTTCCGTAACAATTTTTGACGCTATCATATAACTTCCGTCAGGCAGAATATTAATTACTCCTCTATCCTGTAAATTTTTTGGAACTTTTGCCCGCGGGGCGACAGGTAAACGTACATCCGGTGTATATTCTATTTCCGAGAGAGTTGCGCTGCACATAAAAAATATAAGCAGTAAAAACACCATATCGATAAGCGGAGCCATATCGATTTCAGCATGTTTTCTGAATTTTTTTACGCGTTTCATAAGTGAGTAAGAGTCGAAAGTCTAAAGGTCAAAAGTCTAGGGCCTTTATTATTCAGATTGTTGTTGTTGTGTTTGTTGTGATGGCGCTTGTTGCTGCGGCGCGGGTTGAGGTTGCGCCACTGCCGGTGTTTGTTGCATAATAATAGGCTGCACTCCTGCAGCGCGAGCTTCATACATTTGCCGTGCTACTCCTTCGCCGGTATAAAGGTCTATCAACTCTGTGAGCGAATCGGTAACATTTGTAAGCAGCGAATCTAATTTACCTCGGAAAATAAAAAATGCCAGCATGGCGGGAATTCCAACAAGTAATCCTGTTGCAGTAGTAATTAATGCTTCACCGATATTTCCGGCAAGTTGTTCGGGTTTTCCCATACCACCCATTCCGATTTTTTGGAAAGCTTTTATCATTCCGCTCACCGTACCGAGTAGACCAATCATTGGAGAAATAGCCGCGATAACGGAAATCATATTCATCCAGAAATTCATTCTTGTTTCCTGACCATCAATAGCTTCGTTCATCGCTGCTTCGGCAAAAGGAACACCTTTATCCGGTGTGTCATTTTTTAGTCGTAAAACTCCTGCAGCAAAAGCGTTAGTTAAAAAATTAGGATTTTGATCACAGTACGCGTAAGCTGATTTTTTATCGTGTTTGTACATTAATTGTCTTAATACATTAAGTTGTTCATCCGGAACAAATTTCTTTTTTGTCAGTTCCATAATATGATAAACAATCAGTCCTATCACGGCAAAAGAGCATAAAACGAGAGGATACATCAATGGGCCGCCGGTTTTGAACAGATCAATCATCGAAGTATCTTTCCCCGTTACTTCTGTTTTGGCGGTTTCGGCCGGTTTTGAATCTGCAGCAGAACTAATTGCTGCAGCGAGGAACAGGCTGATTAAAAGACCGGCGAAGATAGTGAAAGAGTAAGAGCGTAATTTTTGCATTATATTTCTCCATTGTTTGACACTAATGAACATTAATTTAACCACTAATAGTTTTTTTAACCACTAATGGACACGAATGAACACTAATTTAATTTTATTGTTTTTTTAGTCTGGTTTTTTCATACTACCGTTAAACTTTTTAATTGTTTTTTTTTGTTTTTAGTTATAAATAAGCTTTATATATTATCTTTAAAACTATAAATATTTTTATT
>JAOZNZ010000059.1:4001-11474 GCA_029933535.1 bacterium
GTGTCCATTCGTGGTTAAAGTCTTCGTGATTAATTTTTGTGCATTAGTGGTTTACAGAATTAAACGTTTCCATTCAAGTTTTGAATATTTGAAATTTATTATTAATCCCACTTTTTGTTTGGTTATTTTGAGGTAATTCAACATTTTACCTGTTTCGTGATCTGTTATTTCTTTAATAACTTTTGTATCAACAACAATTTTATCATAAACAATCAAATCGGGTACATATTCACCAATCTTCTTATGTTTATAATTTATATCAAATTCCTTTTGTTGTAAATATTTTATTCCACGCAAGTCGAATTCTACACACAATGCATTTTCATATATTTTTTCATGAAAGCCATGACCGAGTTCGTTCAAAACTTCCATAGCACAACTAATAATTTCGTAAACTTCATTTTTATAAATTAATTCTATCATCTTTTAACCACCAATTATTAATTTTTAACCATTAATAGCTTTTTTACCACGAATGGACATTAATTTAACCACTAATATTTTTTTTTACCACTAATGGACACGAATGAACACTAATTTAATTTATTGTTTCATTTTAATCTGGTTTTTTCATACTACCGTTAAATTTTTTGATTGTTTTCAGTAAACTCTGTTATATTTTTTTGTTTTTAGTTATAAATAAGTTTTATATATTATTTTTAAAACTATAAATATTTTTATTATTCGTGTCTATTGGTGTTCATTCGTGGTTAAAGTCTTCGTGGTTGTCTTGTATTAATTCGTGTAAAGTTTTTCCTTTATCTATTTCTTTCAAATACATCCCCGCTTTTTGTGAATAATTCGTGTCAGAAAATTTGTTCGTTATTCTGCTGCAGGTATTTACAAATTCTTTTTCGCGATCCAGTTTCGCGTAAGAAAACAGAGTGGCATCAAGACTTTTTACTTCCCAGTCATCACGCATGCTGTAAAACACTTCATTTTTAAGCAAAGTAAACAAGCTTTTTTTATATTCTCCTAATTGAGCATATATTTTCCCAAGATAAAAATTAATTTCCGCATGCTGATCACTCGTTTCCGCCAGTTTATATGCTTGCGTAAAAAGCGGCAGTGCGTTACTCACGGAACCGAGTTCATACAAACAAACAGCGCGTCTCAGAAGAGTTTTATTTTTAAATTCCTGGTGGAGTTTATTTTTTGCGAGTCTATTGTATATTTTCAGTGCTGAAGAGTAATTTTCGCTGTTTTCAAGTAGTTTGGCATAAAGCCACGCCGTTTCCGTGCTCCAAGTCTTACCATGAAGTTTCGCGAAAGGTTTGTAAAGATTATATGCTTCCTTAGCTTTAGATTTTGTTTTTCTAAGCGATCCGGTTGTCAATTTAAGATTATTGGTAAGGATAGCCGGTTTAGCCAGGTCGATTTTTTTTATTTTGTCAAATTTATAAAATTCATTAGCTATCGCGCCGCCGAAAATTTTCCTTTGTATTTTTATTTCATTTTTGTCAATATTAAGCACATTGCAAATGATTTCTTTACCGTTATTCAGATAAATTTTTGCAGTAAGGAGATCGTTTGACTGACTTTCCGCGAAGCAGATTGAAAAAGCGGTAAGCGCCAGGTAGTAAATTAATATTTTTTTAGACACGAATTTCACAAATTTACACGGATTAAAATTATTTTTATTTCATTTTTTTATGTAATCATATCCAATATTATCACGTAAAAATTTTTGGACTTTTTGTTTTCCATAATATTTGACCAAATCATTAATTTTTGTCTCGGCATCCATGTATCCATCTTTGTAACCAGCAATAGACGAAGACCATCCATTACCCACAAAATCATCTGATGTATATTTATAGTCAATATTTTTCGCTCTGTTTTTAACGCAGTCCCAATAATTTTTTTCATAGGCAGAAAGATAATATTCGTATGGAGACGTTTCATAAGGAATACATCTTCCATCTTGATATTTCTCCGGAACATTTATTTTTTTATATAGAGATAAATCCGGTTTGGTAGCACAACCAGATATTATAATTATGAATAACGTTGTTATCAATATTTTATTCGCCATAATTAAGTTTATGTATTCTTAATTTTTTAAATTTGTGTAAATTAGTGTAATTCGTGTCTCTGTTTTATTTTATATATTTTTCAAGTCTTTTTTTCGCTAAAACCATTTCCGGCATACCGGCAAGTCGATTGTCGGTAAGAAATTCATTATAAGTGTTTGTTGCGGCGGTGATATCACCGATTTTTTCGAAACATATTCCGCTGTTATAATAAGCTTTAGCCGTTAAATTTGAATAAGCGGAATACATAACATAAATACGTTGAAAATACGGAATTGCTTTTTTGTAATCACCGATTTTTTCATAAGCTGTAGCAATGCCGTAAAGAGCTTCAGGCCATAATTTACCTCTTGCTGCACGATTAGCGAGAATTTCTTCAAACTGTTTAATTGCTTGTTTAGGCATATTATCTTTGAGAGCAAGGTTCGCTTTTTCGAGTGAAATTTCCAGAATAATTTTCATATCGTTAGATTTTTCTTCAGCCGAGTTAAGCAATTTCCGTGCAGTTTGTATTTTCCCATTTTTTAAAGCTGATTGAGCAAGACGAAGCTCTGCTTCCGCGGAGACAGGATTTTCATTATATTTGCTGACAATTAATTTGAGATAAGGTGCTGCTTTATCAGTTTTACCGTTATCAATATTTTCCCGGGCAAGAAAAATCAACCCGTCAGCGCCGAGAATATTTGTTGAATAATTTTCTGTGAACTGTGTTAATAACTGTTTTAATTCCTTGTTTCTTTTTTCCCATTTTAATATTTTGTAAAGAACAATGTCAAGTCGGGATGCAAGTGTTAACTGCCCACTCGATCGAGCGCCACCGGCTTCTTCTTTCAATCTTCTTTCAAGTTGATTAAAACCGTTACTTCCTGCATACATTTTATTCAAATCGCGTGTTATGTCGTTAAAGCCGCTCCAATCTTGTTTATTACCAAACTGCGTTAACGCGGACCAATATGCCTCTCTCGCCGCCTTAAGATTTCCTTTTTGCCTGTACGCCCAGCCGAGTTGATAAAGTCCTTCAACAACATTTGGAGAGTCGGGAATATTTTGAACATAATTTTTATAAACTTTCACCATTTTTTTGTAATCTTCCAGCATTTTACAGCATTTCCCTATTTGAGAAACGGCATAATGATAATAAGGTCCGCTTGAAGGTCCGGATTCCGAATAAGCATTTATGGCGCGAGGGAGTTCCCCCATTGCGGCAAGAGCGTCACCGCGTAAAACGCGAGCTTCATTTATGAGTGCATGATTAGTATAAGTATTAACGAAATTAGCGAGTTGGATTGCGGCTTTTTTATAATTTTGAATCATATAATTTGCAACGCCGATTCTATATTCAACATCCGGTTTATACGAGCTATCGGGATATTTTTTCACAAAAGATTTGAGTGATTTAATAGAATTAGAATAATCGCTGTTAAAGAACATTGTCATACAGAGCCAGTAATCGGCATTAGGTTTAACGGGACTTTTTTTATAAGTTTTTTTCCATTTAATAAAACCGCGTTGCGCGGTGGTGAATTTTTCCTGCATTGCCTGTGCGAGATGAAGATAAAATTCCGCACGGTCTTTATTATTCAGTTTGGGATATTTGCCGACTAATTTTTTAAATTCCTTTTCAGCGGCTTTAAAGTTTTCCTGATTGATATAAGATTCAGCTTTTAAAAATGCTAAAGTCTGCGCTTTCTGATGATTGGGATATTTTTTTATAAATTCATCAATGTCTTTTCGCGCTTCGTCATAAAAACCTATTTGCGCGTAACAGTATATCAAACTGGCGCTAGCATCCGGTGCTGCGGAATTAGTTGGAAATTTTTCTTTCATTTCTTTGAAAGCAATCGCCGATTCCCAAGGCATATCCATATCGAAAAGACATCTTCCGAGTCGGAGATACCATCCCGCATCTTTATCGTTTGATATTTCAGTTTTGCTTATCAGCTGCGATTTCAGTGTGTTAAGCCTTTCAGTTTTTACAATGGTTTCAGCGTTTTTATTTTTTAATTCAGAAAGTTTACGATTAATTTCCGCAATTTTCTTTTTTTGGAGTTTTTGTAAACTGTTCTGACTGACAACACAGCGATAAGAATCCAACGCTTTTTCGTATTCAAAATCATCGTAAAATTTGTCTCCGAGAGAGAGAGCGATAGAACTGATAAGAGGCAGATGTGCGGAAGGCGGATTTTGTTTTGCAACGTATTTAATTTTTTCAAGTGTTTCGTCATCGTTACCATTCATATAAAGGCATCTTATAAGGTAAGCCATTGCTGAATCAGCGATGTCGGGATTGTTTTTTTGTTTAGAAAGTGAATCAAGCAAAGGGATGGCATCTTCATATTTTTCCTGCATAAGTTTGCAGACAGCAATTTGAAAATTCACATCTGTTTTATTTTTAAAACCAGGGAATTCTGCGAGAAGACGATTGAAAGCAGAAACAGCTTTTTGGGGTTCCCTCATTGATTGATAAGCATTACCAAGGCGAAAAAGAACATCCTCACAATATTTTCCTTCCGGAGCGAGTTTAAGGTAATTATTAAACTCATCTACCGCTTTACCCATTTCCCTGATATTGTAAAAAGAGCAGCCGAGAAAATAAGTGATTCTCGGAATAGCTTTCTGCATCATTTCTTCTTCAGAATAGCGGGAAATAAATTCAGCGAAACAAATTGCGGATTTTTTATAATCGGAAGCTGCAAATGATTTTATTCCCGCCTGATAAAGTTGTTTTGCGTTTAGCCTTTCTCCCGCGTGAGCAGCAAAAGAAAATAAACAAAATAGAATAATAATAAATCGAAAATGCAACATTTAACAACCGTGTAAAATTTGAAAATTTTATAGCTGTATAACTAGTGTCCTGTATTGCAAATAAGGTTAAATTTGTAATACAGGACACTATTAATTTTATCAAAACACCTGTGCGAGGTCAAGAGGGAGAATCCGTTGTCCGTGATCCGTGATTCGTAGTCCGTGGTCTACTTAAGGCTTATCCGAAAAGGGTTAATCGACATAGAAGGTCGATTACCATTGACAAAAATTATCGAACGAAAATTGTTCTTTAGAATTTTTTGCGAAAAATATGCGAAAACTTGTCCCGGTGGGACAAAATATTTGTAGAAATCAATCAGAAACGGTTATTCGTGCTAATTCCCCCTTTTGTAAAGGGGGTTAGGGGGATTTTTCGACATATATTTGAACATTAAAAATCAAATTCCTAGAAAATCCCCCGCCCTGCGGGCACCCCCTTTAATAAGGGGGGGTAGGCACGGGGATTTGTTTTGTTTTCGTTTCTACAAATATTACGTCCCTAATGGGACTGAACCCTTTTCGAGCAACTCATACTTAGCACAAAGCGCGATTTATGTTTTATGCTGAAGGCACAAGACACTATATTGGATGATTCTATAATGGAGATGTTATCAGTTATTTACAGGGAATTTTAATGGAGGTAATTCTTTTTCTTTTCTGTATTCTTGTTCCCTCATAAATTCATTTGATGTTAAGTTATCAATAATACATTGATAATACCAACTTACTTCATCGTCTTCTAAGGTTATAGGATATCCGGGAACCAGATAAAATTCAAAGCGTGTTTTTGATAGAGGAACATACATCCAAAAATGATTTTTTGTTGGCGTTGCAGCACCTATCGGTTTAAAATGCAATATTTTTCCCGATGGTGTAGTTGGGGATAAAAAAAACACCGGTGTGTTTGTTATGCCGGATTTAAAAAAGTATTTATTGCCAATGTTCTGCAATTCACCTTTGAAACGTGATTTCAAACGTGAGCAGGCATTAGAAACAGCTAAATCAGTTGAATCGCTTATTCCGTATCTATTTATCGCACTCTCCCTCGCGTTATTTCCAAAGGTTTGAATATATAATTTTCTATAAATTTCCGGAGGGATTTTTTGTGTGCGGCGCGTTTTAATAAATACAACAGTAAGAGTAAGAATTGTTATAAGAATTAAAAATATAATTCGTTTATTTTTCATAATTAATGGACGTAATAGACTTAAGAAGCCAACAAATTATTTCCAGAGTATTTTATCATTATTTCTATTATTAATCAAGTTATTTGGAAAACAATATTCTTGACAATTATTTTAAAAAAAAGTACAATTAACCAAAAAAAGGATAACGAATGAAAATTGCAGATGGTGAATCAATACTCTTTATTGGAGACTCTATAACAGACTGCGGTCGATTAAGGCCACTTGGGCAGGGAGCCGGACTTGGTGAAAGCTACGTGGCTTTTGTAGATAGCTTGCTGGCGGCATTCTATCCCGAACGCCACATCAGAGTTCTCAATACCGGAATAGGCGGCAACAGAGTAACTGATCTAGATTCCCGTTGGCAGAAGGATGTTATTGATTTGACTCCGGATTGGCTTTCGGTGATGATTGGCATTAACGATGTCTGGCGGCAATTCGACAATCCATCTGATCCTTGTCAGGTGACAATAGATCTATACGAAACAACCTATCGAACACTCTTGGAGCAGTCACGGCCAAAGTTAAAGGGGCTTGTACTGATGACTCCATACTATATCGAATCCAATTTGTCTGATCCCATGCGAAAGCAAATGGATGTTTACAGTGCAGTTGTCGAACGATTGGCCTTTGATTTTGATGCTGTATTTGTCAATGTTCAAGCTGCATTTGATTCCTATCTTGTTAATCGGACAACGCAATCGTTATGTGGTGATCGTGTTCATCCCAACAAAACGGGACATATGATCATGGCAAAGTCATTCCTGACAGCCATTGGATTTGATTGGAACTTAGCTTTGCAAAAAAAATAATTTGAACCGTTCGTTTTTTTATCCCGCCGGTCTTGTACCGGTGGTTTAAAAAATTGAATTAAATAGTAATGCATTATGCCGGTTTTTACCCGTGACAGTGCAGTCCCCCTTTTCTAAAGGGGGATTCAGGGGGATTTTAATTTTGTCGCGGGAAAAAATACACATACATCTGATCCTTTGGCATTGTAATGGATTCAACACAATTTTTATATCCACCGCCGCAAGGGCGATAGGATATTTATATTTTTTGAGCAGCGTTTAATTAGTCGTCTCTTAAAAACTGGTTTTAATTAATAAACATGGGGGTATTGGCTAAAAAAAGCTTGTGAAATTTTGCAAGGTTTTTACTGGTTTTTGCAAAAACTTTGCAAAATATTTAATAAAAAACATAACAAATTATACTTGAATTTTAACAAAATAATTTTTTGATAAAGATTTAAAAATAAGATGAAAGCCAAATTTGGTCGATTACTGCGTTGATTTCACCTTGACGTATAAAAATACGCCTACGGCTCAGAGTCCCGATGACTTTCGGGATAATCACGGCTCAATGGCTTTTTTTGGGGGGCGGCTTTGTATATTTTCTTTTGCAAATTTTATCCAACCGACCTTGTGTCGGTTGTGAACAAATTTAAATCA
>JAOZNZ010000522.1 GCA_029933535.1 bacterium
TTTCAATCGTTAAATCATTCAATAATAATCTTTGTAAGTTTACCGCGGATAATCAGTTCATTGTTTTTATAAAGCGGCATTTCGAAAATTTTGTATTTATCGTTTTCGTTAATGTATCCTTCAATATCGAACTCTTTTTTCAGAATTTCAGAATAGCAGGGATGAGTTTCAGCTTCTTTAGCTTTAATTTCATAACCTGCATTTTTAAATGACAAAAGAATTTCTCTGCTTATAAATTCCGCCTCTTTTGTGTCTTTAGAAGTTGCCAGTTTAACAAGCGAGCGTAAAAGTTGAATATCTGTTTTTTCGGCATTTTTATCGGTTAATTTATCAATCGAACCGGTTGTTTCGCTGATAACAAGGATCAATATTTTTAAGGATTGCTCAAGCCAGGATTTGATGGCGAAATAAGAATTTGTCTGAAGTTGTTCCTGCGGAATTTTTATTTCAGGAACGGCAATCTGTAACAATAAAATACCGAGAGCAAACGCACCTATGCGTTTTAATTTTCCCCATAAACCATTGCCGAAACGCCCTGTGAGCTTTCGCCATAAAATACTTACCGGATTTACAGCACCGGTAAATAAAGTTAATACTTCCGCGGCAATTGCGACGCCGAAAATTCCCTGTAGAAATCTTAATAAAGTTCCATGTTTGGATAAATATATTCCTAATAAAGCAAAAAGAAAAGAACCTGCTGCAGCACCGGCAATAATGCCGAACTGTCTATAATCATTTCCCATAAAAACGCGGAATAAAAAAGCTGTGAATAACATTCCTATTACAGAGCCCGAAAGAGCGAGAATCGGGATAGCGGAACTTTTTAATTGTTTTAGTGGAGCGGGAAAAGGAATAGTAAGAGGGGAGTTAACATGTCTGAAATTATATTTAATCAACTGCAATTTTTCATCTGATATTTCTTCATCAGGGAAATTTTTTGTTATAAAATTAATGTCAAGAATTTTATCGGTAATTCTTTTTTGACAATCCGAAACTTTGTTCTTGAAAAGCTCAGGCGAATATTCATTGATAGTGGAAAATGAAATGGAAATTGCCTGCGATTCCGTTTCAGCAATGGAATTGATTGTGTTCTCGGCACGAGCCAAGTTATCTATAACGATATCGGTATTTTTTTTCATAATTATAAAGTTTCAGGAAATTTGTTTTCATTTCACTATCGTAAAATAAAAACAAATTTAGTATTTAATATTAAATATCGCTGTTTCCGCCAAACTTAAATAGTTACTTTTCGTTCAGGCGCTAAGTATTATAGCATATTTTACATACGAAACAAATCCTTTCTATTTATTGTTTATCATTTATTAATAGGAAATTGATCCCGAGGCGATTGTGCGCTCGGGATAAATTTAGTATTTTAATTCGCAAACTGTAAGAATGTATAACTTTAACCCATATTTTGTCATTATTTCCCTTTCGCGCGTCTTCGTGTCTTTGCGTTACATTATTTCAATGGACTCAATGGACTTTTCACACTTTCACACCTTTTACTTTCGCACTTTCATACCTTTACAATTTATCCGGCAAATGCCGGACCACTCCATTAACTATTAACTAATAACTGATAACTGAACACTCGCCACTCCCTTCAATTTTCCTGCGTACAGGCAAATCTTTTTGAATTGATGGTTGGAATGAACATTATTGTTGCGATAATAATCAATCCCGTGCATGTCCATGCGATTGTATAAATTCCAAAGCCGCTAAGGAAATGATAAGCTAAAAAAGGA
Organism: bacterium; assembly: GCA_029933535.1. Taxonomy (GTDB): domain Bacteria; phylum Auribacterota; class UBA3054; order UBA3054; family B51-G9; genus B51-G9. Next base: position 1,749 of record JAOZNZ010000522.1, read on the forward strand.
GCTACAATACCGCGGAATCCGCATAAACACGTATGAACCGACATATAATCAGCTGTTTTGTCATGCGGCGCTATTTTTGTTACCCACAAGTTCCAGGCAATGAATCCTCCTCCGGTTGCTATACCGAAAATGAAACTTCCGGCAACCTGGCAAGCAAGATTAGGAATAAAGAACAACAAGATACTAAAGATAAAAAAGATATTAATTGCTATTCTTAAAATTGGAAATCTTAATTTGTCAAATAATTTTCCCCATAAAAGCATTGATACAAGATTAGCAAATTGCGGAATTACCTGCATTAGAACAAGAGTCATAGTCGGTGAATACGCCATTCCATATTTTCCTGACGCAACAAATTCAATTCTTAAAGGAATAGTAGCTATATTTGCAAACCCGAGAAGAAACCAAAAAACGCAGACATAACCAAAAAGTGAATCTTTCCAAAGCAAACTCAACGCGGAAAAAGGATGTTTGTTTGTGTGATTCAAACTTTGACTCGGAATTCGATATGCTGCGAATGAAGCCAGGAAAAGGCTTATTGAAATAAAAAACATAATGGGACGGTAACGGGAAATGTCTTTGAGCCAGTAAGCAAAAAATCCACCGACAACTAAAGCTGCTCCCATGCTAATCCAATTTATAAAACTGAATTTTTTCCCGCGTACATCTGTAGGAATATTCTGCCGCCATAAAGCTGTAACAAGAGGCGGAATTGCTGCCGTAAGCGAAATGCACAGCACACTTCCTATAACAAAAGAAAAATATGATTGGCTGAAAGTTACAAACATCATGCACGGTGCGGCAACAAAAAGCACAACACTTATAGCCCGTGTTACCGACACATCGAACCATGATACAAGATAAACTAAAACAGGGGAGAGTAAAAGACCTATAAAAGGAGCAGCAGCAATAAGCGCTTTTATTTCTGAAGGAGCGTTAAAAAACTGCAAAGCAATAAGCAGAAACAAACCTGACATGCCGGCAGCGCGTGCAGGAGACATAAACAGAGTGCGCCATAATTCGCCGCGCTGTGTTTTGTTAAGATGAGGGTAATGAAGTTTGGACATTTTTAAACACTCAGTATTCAACAAGCAATGAGCAATCACAAAGTGAAGAATCAACTCCTAACTTGGTCATTGAAAATTTCTTGTTGATTATTTTTCTGTTAAATTCGGATCACGGTTTACTTACACCAGACACCGAATACTATTAACGAATAACTATTAAC
>JAOZNZ010000523.1 GCA_029933535.1 bacterium
GTCGTTCAGTAAATTTCCAAGTGTTTCTAAAGCCATTTTAATTCCTTATTTTTAATTTAATAGTAAAAAATTATACTAAAACGCAATAATTCCGTCAAGTAAATTTATTATTGAATTTATGCCTTTTTAATGATATAATTATCACAAACTCAAGTTCGAAAAAATATAAATACATTAAATCAAAATATGCTCTTCAAAATCCTTTTAGACGACTGTTGGCAGGTAGAATGTTTCGATAATGAGACAGAAGCCGTTTATGGTAAAAAACCTGCCGAAACTATTCCGGCAAAAGTGCCGGGAGATGTTCATCTGGATTTACTGGGAGCCGGAATAATTTCCGACCCTTATTATTCCTTAAATGCTGAAAAATGCCAATGGGTAAGCGAACGATACTGGGTATATAAAAAAACTTTTTGCATTGATAAAAAGCACTTTTCAGGAAAATGTAATCTGGTTTTTAAAGGATTGGATACTTATGCAACTGTTTTCTTAAACGGCATTGAACTCGGGAAAACCGCAAATATGTTCATCGAACACCGGTTTGATGTTAGTGATCTTTTACAGGTGGGGGAAAATGAAATTACAGTTCGGTTTGTTCCACCACTCGAACCTGTTTCGGGAAAAGATACAAGCAATTATCCTTCCGCATTTGACAGTTTGCGGCTTTTCAATCGAAAAATGCAATCAAGTTCCGGCTGGGACTGGGCACCGCGAATTCTTAACATTGGAATTTGGCGGTCTGTAGAATTAGAGTTTTATGATCATGGGCGAATCAAGGATATTTTTGTCAGAACTATTTCAATTGATAAAAAATATGCAATAATAAATATCGATGTCGAAAATGAATTTTTAAATTTTGATTACAATTCAAAAATAAAACTTCTTGTCGAAATTTTTGATGCTGACGGTATTTCTGTTGCGAAAAAAACATCGCGGCAGAAAATTCCCATGCCCTTTCATTAGAAATTCCAAATCCAAAATTATGGTGGCCTAACGGTGACGGTGAACAATATTTATATACCGTAAAAGTTATACTTCTTAATAATGAAAAAGAAATTGATACCCAAACAACACGTTTGGGAATTCGTATAATTGAAAACGAAGAAAAACCGGACAAACGCGGCTCAAGTTTTGTTTTTAAAATCAATGGACAAAAACAGTTTGTTAAAGGCGCAAACTGGGTGCCTTTTTATTCCTTTCCTTCGGCGCCTACCCGAGAACGTTATCGTGAAATTCATACAATGGGCGCACCGCCAATACGAAGCCTGAAACGTTTCATGAGCGACAAAGAAATCAGCGAAAGTTGCGGAGAAGTTTGGGAGTATCACACGCGAAACACATGGAACAATGTGATGTAATGATAGCGGATGACAATTATTTTGATCTTCTTGCCGGTGAATCACGAACAATACTTATTCAACTTCGTAATTCTTATTGTGTTGATGGTTTTGAAATTCGCGCATGGAATGCTGAATCGACGACAGGGGTCAGGTGTTGAAAATAGCAGAAAACTGACGAAAAGTCAATTTTCAACACCTGACCCCTTTATCCGAATTGCAGAAGATTTACGTTTATGATAAAATATTATTAATGGATACTTATGAAAAATTAAAACTTCTTTCCCGCGATTCACAGTACGATCTCGCATGCGCATGCGGAACAAATAAACTTGACAGACGCAAACGCGGTGATGACGGCAAATGGCTTTATCCTGTTACATTACCGCAGGGCGGCACGTCGGTTATTATGAAAACACTACTGTCGAATGTATGTGCCAATGATTGTAAATACTGTCCTTTGCGCTCTAAAACAAATGTACACCGGTGTACACTTCATCCTGAAGAAGTAGCGAAAGTATTTATGGATTATATTGCCAGAAAAAAAGTTTTCGGGCTGTTTTTAAGTTCCGGTGTTATTAATAATCCTGATTTTACAATGGATAGATTAAATGCTGTTGCAAGAATATTAAGATACAAACATAAATTCAAAGGGTACATTCATTTAAAAGTAATTCCCGGAGCTTCAGATGCAGCAATCGAAGACTCTCTTTCACTCGCAAGCGCGGTTTCTCTGAACATAGAAACTCCCGGCGCATCACATTTCAAATTACTTTCAGAGAAGAAAAATTATAATGAAGATATTATACATCCGTTAAAACTTCTCGGAAAATTAACTTCTAAAGGAATGAAATATTCACGCGTGAAAATTACTTCACAGTTCATTGTCGGTGCGTCAGATGAATCAGATAAAGAAATTGTAAATTATATGTCGGGAATGTATGACAGATTAAATTTCAACAGACTTTATTTCTCTTCTTATCAGAAAGGACTTGGGGATGAAAGCATTCCCGGCGAAAACAATTTCCAACTGACTTCCGACCAGATTTTCACGCGTGAGCATCGACTTTACCAGGTAGATTTTCTTCTCCGGAAATACGGTTTTTCAAAAGAAGATATTATTTGCGATAATGACGGAAATCTTAATCTTGAAACTGATCCAAAACAAATCTGGGCAGATAACCATCCGGAATTTTTTCCCGTAAGAATAAATTCAGCAGATAAATTCGCATTGCTGCGCGTTCCGGGACTTGGAACAATAAACGCGAACAGAATAATTAAATTTCGCAAGAATAATAGAATTTCAAGTTTTTACAATCTGAACATCAAAGGAAAGTTATTGGAGAAGGTGAAGAAATACGCGATAATAAATTAATCTAATTGATCTAATTTCTAATTGACCTAAATAAGCACCAAATTAACCAAACTCCAAATTTGGGAATTGGTCATTAGAAATTGGGATTTATTTAGAGCAATTAGGTCAATTAGGTTAATTAGAAATTTCACAGTCATTGATTATAAATTTTAATTTAATTATAATTTGGATGAAATAAAAATTTTTATTAAATGGAGAAATAAAATGGTTCCCTCAAAAGTTTTTTTTACTAAAGGCGTTGGAAAACATAAAGACAAA
>JAOZNZ010000524.1 GCA_029933535.1 bacterium
TTGAAAGTTTTTATTGGCGCCGGAAGAGGAATTTTTGAGTCTTTAGTTGATTTAGTAGGTTTCGATAATTTATGTATGATGACATTCGATAATCCTGAACTAATAAAAAAAATTGTTGATGAAGTTGGAAGCAGAGCTTATCGTTTTATTGAAAAAGGAATTAATCATGATTTTGTAATAGGATATTATACCAGTGATGATTGGGGATATAAAACAGCTTTAATGTTTTCCCCTGATTTTATGAGAGAATATATTTTCCCATGGCATAAAAAAATTGTGGAACTTGCACATTCCAAGGGAAAAATTGCTATGCTTCATTCTTGCGGGAATATTGACATTATTATGGATGATATTATCGATGATATTAAATATGACGCTTTAACTTCTTTTGAAGATATTATTGAACCTGTGGAATCTGTGTATGAACGATATGGTGATCGCATTGCAATTGTAGGCGGATTAGACCAGGATTATATGCATACAGCATCTCCGGAAGAAATCAGAAATAGAGCTAAAAAACTTTTTGAAATGTCTAAAGATAAAGGCGGTTATGCAATAGGAACAGGGAATTCTATTACCGATTCAATGCCGAAAGAAAATTGGGAAGCTATTTTTAATTGGAAATAATATAAAAAAACAATAGGAGAAAATTTATGAGTAAAGTTAAAGTTGCCGTTGTAGGTACCGGTGGTATGGGTAAAAAACATACAACATGTTTAAAAAAGATGGAAGACGTTGATATTATTGCAATATGTGATATCAATGCAGAAGCAGTTGCTAATTTCAAAAAAATAATGGAATTAGAAAGTACAATTTATACTAATTTTGACGAAATGTTAGAAAAGGAAAAATTAGATGCTGTATATTTCTGTTTGCCTCCTTTTGCGCATAATGGAGAAGTTATTAGAGCAGCGGAAAAAGGAATAAATGTATTTCTTGAAAAACCTATTGCATTATCTTCTGAAGCTGCAAAACCTATTGTTGAAGCTATTGAAAAAAATAGGGTTATTAGTCAGGTTGGACATCAAATGAGGTTTAGAAAATCTATCCAAAAATTGTACGCGATGATCGCTGATGGTTCTGCCGGGAAACCTACTATATTTCAAGGTAGGTTTTGGTGTAATATTGGCGAAGGACCAGGTTGGTGGCCAAAAATTGATAAATCCGGAGGACAAATTCTTGAGCAAACTATACATATCTATGATTTAGTTTTATCATTGTTTGGTGATGTTAAATCTGCTTGTGGTGCTATGAGTAATATTACTTATCAAGATAATTCTAATTATGAAGTTGAAGATACCGCTGCAGGTTTGATAGTTTTTGAAAATGGAGCTATTGCTACAGTAACCGGAAGTAATGCTTCTGTTCCTGTTCATTTCTTTGGAGATTTTCAAATTGGTTTTGAAAATGTATCTTTAGAGTACAAAAGCTGTGGACAAGATTGGGTTACTCCGGATCAAGCAACTCTGTATTATGGAAATGATAAAGTTGAAACTTTTGTTGAGGATGAGGATGTTTATTTCTTAGAAGACCAGGATTTTATTACCGCTGTGAAAAATGATGGTAAAGCTCAAATCCCGGCAAAAGATGGATTAAGAGATATTAAAGTAATAGAAAAAATAATCGCAAGCGCCGAGAATCAGTTGTAGCCGGTCTCGTTGAGGCCGGATTCCGGTAAACCGGAAAGGTAATCGGTGTCAGTAGTCAGTGGTCAGTGGTCGGGAATCGGTTTAATCCACTCTCGATATCTCGGAACCCGCGCATGCTGGGTGGGGTGCCCGGAGGGCGGGGTGTGTTGTTCGTAATTAGTTGCGCCGCTAAAGCGTCACGTAGCGTAGCGAAGTAAGCTGCCAAAGCTCCAAATTATCAACTTAATAAATAAAAAAATAAACAAAGGAAATGAAAATGAATATTTTAGTAAATTTACCGGAAGGATTTTTTCAAACAGAATCATTAAATCCAATTTGGGAAAAATTAGAAAAAATGGGCGAGGTTCGCAAAACTTCTTATAATACTGATGATGAAATTAAAGATGATGCTACTTGGGCAGATGTTATTTTAATGTGGTGTTGGCCTACAATTACTAAAGAGATGATTACAGAAGGAAATAAAACTAAATATATTGGACAAATCAATGCTAATGCTAACCAAGTTGTTATTTGTGATGAATTAGATGTTCCAATGTCAGAAGTTCGTCACGCATGGTCTTTAGCTGTTGCTGAAATGGCTTTAGGCTTAACTCTTAGCGGTTTACGCAAAATTAGTGATTATCATTCAGCAATGCGTGCAGGAACTGAAACTTGGGATAAATTACCAAACGGTTTAGACCCGTTAGAAAGAAGGTTAACAGGTTCAACTGTTGGAATTGTTGGGTTAGGTCGTATTGGTCAAACTTACAGAGATTTTTTAAAACCTTTTAATGCAAAAGTTTTAGCTTATGACCCCTTTTTACCAAAAGAAATTGCTGATAAGTTAAATGTAGAATTAGTTGATTTAGAAACTTTAGTTTCACAAGCTGATGTTACTGTTTTATGTGCTGCTAATGTGGAAGGCTCTAAAAATTTAATTAATGAAAAATTAGTGAACTCATTCAAAAACGATTCTGTTCTGGTTAATATTGGGCGTTCAATGTTAATCGACATGCCGGCTCTTGAAAAGCGTTTAGAAAAGAAGGAGTTAATTGCTATGCTTGATGTTTTTGACAAAGAACCATTAGAAAAAAATTCAAGTTTAAGAACTCTTGAAAATGCCTATTTAACACCTCATCGTGCCGGTGGTTTAATTGAGTCTATTTTAGATTCTTTAAATTGGTTGCTTGATGATATGGATGCTGCTTTAGAAGGTAAAACTCCAAAATTTCCTGTATCAATTAAAATGATGCACTGTTACGGATAATTTTTAGGAGGTAATTGCAAAAGTCTGAAATTAGCATTTGCCCCAAAGGGGCAATTCATTAT
>JAOZNZ010000525.1 GCA_029933535.1 bacterium
AGTTATATGGTTGGTTTGGATTATATTAAATTTGAATAGTTAATAGTTAATAGTTAATAGTTAATAGTTAATGGTTAATAGTTAATAGGGAAAATGCTGGATGCTGGATGCTGGATGCCGGATAACGAATAACGAATAACAAATAACGATTAACGATTAACGATTAACGATTAAAAAATAACGGTTACCGATTATGCTAAATACAGAAAATTCAATGTCAATACTCTTTATCCTGCTTTTTGCTCTTTGTGCAGAAAGCAAAACTTTAACTTTCACAGACATGTCAACAAATAATGTCCACAAAAAAACAAATACTGATATGAAAACATCAAACATAGTTATTCGGGTTATGACATATAACATTCTCGAAGGGGCTTATCCTGCCGGGCCGCCTTCATATACATCCGGACACCCGGCATATAGTAATAAAGACAGATCAGAAGAAATTATAGGTTTCATAAAAAGCAAGAATCCCGATATTTTATTATTGCAGGAATGTAATGGCTGGGCAGATCCGGATAACACAAGATTGCAGCAATTTTCTGCGCAGCTTGATATGCCATATAAAGCGATAGCGCCTAACCATGGTTCTTATAAAGTTGCGTTGTTGAGCAAATATCCTATTGTTGACTATACTTACCTTAGCGATGATGTTTATTATTACTGGAACATTCTCACCACAAAAATCCAATTAACTCCTTCGTGTCCGATTGAAGTGGCATCTACACACTTTGCATGGTGGGGGATGCCGGGATATTCGAAAATGACGGAGGAGCAAAAGAAGCAAACTTATATAAAACAAAGATCGTCTTTGATGGCTTATTTTCAAAAGTATTTAAATAGAAATTTAATTATCGGCGGTGACTGGAATCATAGCGCCAAACAATCACCTTTTGATCAAGGCAATTTGCACGATGCCATTTCAAATCTTGGTTATGGTAAAAATTCACTTAACAGATTTCATCCTGAAAAAAATCCGATTGATAATATTTATTTAAGCCCGTCCGGAAAATTTATTATCCTAAATTGCGAAACTTTTCCGGAAGCAAAAGACCTTTCAGACCATTTACCGTTAATGGCCGAAATAAGTGTAATAACTGAAAAAGAAATAACAGATAAAAAATGAACGAAAATTTAAAAAAAGAAATATCCCTGGAACAAAGAAAAGAAGTAGCTGATGCATTTGATATTCAGGGAACTTATATCGGTGAGTATCCTTATGGTAACGGCCATATTAACGATACATATTGCGTTATATATGAAAATAAAGGTAAAGAAGTCCGGTATATTCGTCAACGAATTAATAAGAACATTTTTAAAGATGTTCCGGCATTAATGGATAATATCGGTCGAGTAACACGTCTTCAACGAAAAAAGTTTCAGGAAGCAGGAAAAAAAGATATAGACAGCCGGGTTTTAACTCTTGTACCGTCGAAAAGCGGTGAAGATTATATAATTGATTCTGAATGCCAATACTGGCGAACTTATATTTTTCTCGAAGGATTGCTTACACTTGAGATTGTTGAGAAACCGGAGCATGCGTTTCAGGCGGCAAAAGCATTTGGGGAATTTCAGTGTCAGCTTTCAGATATGGATGCTCCCAGACTGCATGAAACTATTCCGAATTTTCATCACACGAGGGTGCGTTTTGATACACTCATAAAAACAATTTATGCAGATGAATTCAATCGTGCAAAAAATGTACAGGAAGAAATTAATTTTGTTATGCAGCGTGAAAAAATGGTTGATGTTCTTCTGAATCTTCAACAAACAGGTGAACTACCGGTACGTATAACTCATAACGATACAAAACTTAATAATGTTCTCATAAACGCTGAAACCGAAGAAGGGATGTGCGTAATTGATCTCGATACTGTTATGCCCGGTTTGGCTCTTTATGATTTCGGCGATATGGTCAGAACAGCAACTAATACAGCTGAAGAAGACGAGCGTGATTTATCGAAAGTGGAGATGAATATAGATATGTATAATGCTTTAGTTGATGGTTATATGTCTACCGCGGGAGAAATGCTTGTCCCTAAAGAAATTGAATTACTGCCTTTCTCAGGAAAATTAATAACCTTTGAAATCGGAATTCGTTTCCTGACGGATTATCTGCAGAACGATATCTATTTTAAAATTCATCGCGATGAACAGAATATTGATCGCTGTCGAAAGCAATTTAAAATGGTTGAATCTATGGAACGGATTTTTAAATTGACCTAATTAACCTAATTTCTAATATTACATCCCCCTAACCCCCTTCAAAGGGGGAATAAAAATGAACAATGCACAAAATAAGAAAAGTCCAAAAATTTGGGTGTTGGTCATTGGACAATGGGGATTTGTTTAGGTCAATTAGAGCAATTAGAAATTTATTTAACTTTACCCGGCATATGCCGGGTGCTAACGCGAACCTTACAACCTTACAACCTTTAACTTTTAACCTTACCCGGCATATGCCGGGCGCTAACGCGAACCCATTAAACTTTAAACTTTTAACTTTAAACTTATGAACCTATCTTTTAATGACCTAAATGGAAAAGTCTGTGTAATTACAGGCGGTAACGGCGTGCTCGGTAAATATTTCGTTGGTGCTCTTGCAAGCGTGGGCGCCAAAGTCGCGATTCTTGACAGAATAGTCGATGAAAATATTTCAAACGAAAATATTATTAGTTTGATTTGAATATTATCGGAACTGTCTTACCGTCAATGGTTTTTGGAACGGACATGGTTAAGCAGAAAAAAGGTGCGATTCTGAATATATCTTCTATGAACGCTTTCAAACCATTAACAAAAATCCCGGCTTATTCAGGTGCCAAATGTGCCATAAATAACTTTACCGAATGGCTCGCGGTTCACCTTGCTAAAACAGGAGTAAGAGTAAATGCCATAGCCCCCGGTTTTTTTCTTACCAATCAAAACAGATTTTTATTGACCGATGAACAAACAG
>JAOZNZ010000526.1 GCA_029933535.1 bacterium
GTAAAATTTGTTTTTGCGGACGGCGTATGACAATAAACCCATAATTCATACTCCCCTGCCGGAATATTTTTAAGAAATACTTTTTGTGATAAATCATTTCCGCCATTCTCACTTCCAACCTCCGCTTTCGCACCGTCAATAAGAAGCATTGCATCAACCTGCCAACTTCCTTTATAAGGTAATTCGACTTCTAAAGTAGAATTTTCTGTTTTAAAATTAACGACATTGTCTTCAACTTCATACAATTCCGCTATAGTTGCAACGCCATGACTGTCACTAGAAAAAACGTACTTCCCGGGCAGATTATTGATTACAAGAGTTCCGTCCGGAATATCTTCGCAAATATGTCCACCATTATAATAACATCTTACATAATCTTTTTTCATGAGCTTGCCGTTTAAGGAAAAAGTAACTTTCAATTCTGATGATCCAATTAACTTAACCCGCAGTTTTTTTGTATTCTGCGAAACGTAAAAATCTTCAGCTCGATACATTTTATCTTCATATATAATTCTCCAATTTTTGTATTCACCATATCGCATGAATTTCTTGATTGTTCCTTTTTCATCGGTTATCTTACCAATATTTTGCACCAATGCGTCCGAAGCATAATCCCCCGCCGGCAAAATAAAAGTGATTTCCACTATAGTTGCATTAGTATTATAAACAACAATATCGGGAACTTCCGTAATTTTATTTGGTGAAGGATGAATTACTCCCGACTTTACAGTTTCATAAAAAGTATGTGCCCGAATTTTTACCGGTTCTATTGGCAAATCAGTAAAAGTGTATTTTCCTTCTGAATCTGTTCTCACATTTAACTCTCCGCTATCTTTCTGCAACAAATATACATGAGCCCAGATTGGTTTTCCATTTTGATCAGTTACTCGACCTGTAATTGTTGCCGGCTTACCTGAAAGAATAATTTCGCCGAGATTGCACGCTTTATTTTTCATAAAATTAAAATAAACTTTTTGGGGAGCATATCCTGCCGAAGTAATATAAATAAAATTAGTACCCAGCCGGTCCGAGGAAAGAGTAATTGAAAACTCACCTTCTTTATTATGAAAAGCCCGTGTGTTCCAACCGCCAATGCTAACAGTAAAATTTGTTGCCGGATTATCGGAATAATCTAAACTAACGCGACCGAATATTTTCGGTCGCGGAGATAAATAGATTTCTACATTCTGCGCTCCCAAAGGCAAATTTGTTTCAGCTTCATAATTTCCAGGTTTATCACCGACTCTTACTTCAATCATATCATTTGATTTAGCCGACAAACCGGAAATTTCGAAATAACCAAGATAATCCGTATAAGCATTTTTATATGACTCATTGCTGACAATATTTACAGATACCCATGCATCAACTGCCGGTTTATCATCGGGATAATAAACGAACCCGTTGATTTGGCTTTCAGAAGACAAAACCATTGTAATAAAATTTGTCTCTCCTGCGACAAGGATAACTTCGTTTGTCGCAGCGATTTTTTCATCATCGGTTATTGCCGTTAATGATAATTTACCATTATTATCCACATAAGGTATCGTAACACGATACCAAATATCACTCGAAAGAGAAACTTGTTTGTTGTAACTATCCGATCCGCGTTCATCTTCGACCATAACTTCAAGTTTATAATTAAGTATCGGATTGTCCTTTTGGTCTTTAATTTTCAAAAAAACTTTACTTTTTGGTAAAACGATTAACTCAATATTGGCAACAACTCCTTTATTCACTTTTACTGATTTTTGCTCTGCATGCAAAGACAAGGGAATAAAATAATCATCAGATTCAATGTTAAAAAAATATGTTTCGGGAGCAGCTACATTCGAAATGACAAATTCTCCTGATGTATCTGTCGGATTAATTGATTCATAAATATAATATTTGTAAACTGATTCTCTGATTCCTTTTGAGAAGCTGCCATTCTCACCAAACTTTGGCCATTCAGTATAATTATTATGAACTTTCACCACTATATTTGAAACGGGCTTGCCATCAGAAGTTTTCACCACACCTTTAATGCAGGAAACTTCTTTTAAAATCAGCGGTATTTCCTCACCGGGATAATTATTATAAATATTATATTTTAGAGCCGCATATCCCGACTCATTAATTTCTAAAGTACCGATTGAATAATCTTTAACAAGAGTTTGAAAAGAAATTTTTCCGTTAATGTCTGTTATTGCTTCTGATAAATTATTAGTATTTCCAAGCGGAATAAACTTAACCGTTATATTCGGCGCCGGCTCATCATTCACATCATAAACGACTTTACCTTTAATAGTTATATGTTTAAAAGGAGCGAGGTAAAAATCGACTAAGTTTTCTTTTTCACACAAATAAACATTTGTTGTTATTTGGTGAAAATTGTCGGAAGTTATTTTTATTGTATATGTTGATTCAAGCAAATTCGATATAACAAATTTCCCGTCAATGGCAGGTGTGATATTTCCGGAAAAATGGCCAGGATTTCCCGGTTTCTTATAAAGACCACGCGGAGTTGCCGAAAAATAGAAATTGCTGATTGGTTGACCATCAGTAATGCCCAAAACCGTGCCGTACAAAATAACTTGAGAAATATTCTGTGTAGCAACTATTACGGGCGGTATCACATGTTTCTGTTTAATAAGTTTGTTTGTTTGTTCCCGAACAATGTGCAGATTTTTTTTCTGAAGTGGGATTTGTTTTTCTTCCGCTTTTTTCCCGCAACCTGTAGCAAGAAAGAGAAGAACATTCAAAGCGAGTAAAATATTTATAATTTTTTTATACATTAATTTCATAATTCCCCATTAATTATTTGATGGATTGAATCGTTTTATATAGCGCCAAAAGAGGGTGTCGCCGATTTATCGGTCGAAGATGCAAATTATGGGGTTTTCAGTCAGGCACTATATATAACTCGCTGGAATTTGGATGATTTTTTCTGTCAACCTTTTTATTTCATTA
>JAOZNZ010000527.1 GCA_029933535.1 bacterium
TCAGGTGTCAGGTTTCAGGTGTCAGGTTTCAGGTGTCAGGTTTCAGGTGTCAGGTGCCAGGTGTCAGGTTTCAGGTGTCGGGTGTCAGGTATCGGGTGTCAGGTGTCGGGTGTCAGGTATTCGGTTTCAAGTATCAAGCATCAAGTATCAAGCATCAAGTATCAAGTATTAACTATTAACTAATAACTAATAACCATTAACTTTTTTCATTAAATGTAAATAGCGCCACAAGTTCAAAATGCTTGGTGTGCGGGAAAAGATCGAGAGGCTGTATCTTCTCAAGAGTGTAACCCGCGTCAACAAATTTCCTCGCGTCACGCGCGAAAGTAGCCGGTCCGCACGAAACATAAACAAGTTTTGGAGGTCTGATTTTTTTTATTGAAGAAACAACTTTGTTTGTTAATCCGTTGCGCGGAGGATCAACAATGCAAACGTCAATTTTTACCGATTGATCAACAAATCGGCGAAGATAAACTTCAGCAGTTTCAGCTGTAAATTCTGCATTATCAATTTTCATTTCCACAGCATTACGTTTTGCGTAAACAATGCTCTGTTCAAGTGATTCGACTCCGTAAACTTGTTTAACTTTATCTGCCATCATCAGTCCGAAAACACCAACACCGCAATAAACATCAGCCAGTACATCTGATTTTTCCGGTTCCGCGAAACTGGTTATTACCTGAATCAGGTCAGGGAGAATGAATTTATTAACTTGAAAGAAGCCTGAATAAGGACTGAAAAACTTCTTGTCGTTTACTTCAAAATAAACACTTTCATCCTTGATTTCTGTCATAGTATCCAAGTCATAAGGACCTGAACAGACAACATTATGATCATCTTTAAAATAGCAGTAAGGTTTTCCCGAATGAGTTCTGACAACAAGAAGTTTTCCGGGACTTCTAAGCGGGAATTTTGAGAAATTATCCTGCAGCTCAAAAAGATAACATTTCTCCAATGAAAAAATTTCCCGCGGACGGCTTCCTTTTACACAAAAACCATATTCATCATCATCGAGTGGATGAAGATCAATTCTGTTCCGATACTCCGTAGTGTTTTTTGAAGGAATCATTGGAAGAATCGGGAGAGAATCATCAAATCCTCCAAGACGGGTCATAATATCCCGCAATTGTTTTTCTAGCGCGCGGAGTTGATGTGTATAGTCAATGTGCTGATACTGGCATCCGCCGCAGGATTGATAATATTTACAAAAAGGTTCAACACGTTTGGGTGTTGATTTTATTATTTCTATTAATTTAGCGAAATAAAACCTCTTTTTTCTGCTTATAATTTGTGCCTTAACTGTTTCACCTGTATTTGTAAACGGAACAAAAACGACGCAATCGTCAATTCTGCCAACGCCATCGCCGCCGAAAGCAATATCTGTAATTTCAAGTTCAACTATATCTTCTTTATTCAGTTTCATAAAATCAAATGTTAATTTTTAACTAGTGCCATGTCAACGCTGGAAATTTTCAAAAAGGATGTAGCTGCCGGCGAATGAAATGAGCCGGTGGAGTCCACAAGCTCGTACCTCGCTTGCAGCCACATTTGTTTGTATTGATTACTCGCTTTTACATAGTTTCAAAGTTGCCATGGCATTTTATATAATTCAATTACAGATTATAGTTAAATCGGAAAATTTTGTATAGAGGCGGAAAAGGCACTTTGAAAGAAAATATAATTTAACCACATGTAGTCTATTTAATTATTTCCTCAATATATATATTATTCTTATTTGTTAAACCAAAAAAAAATTAAAAACATAGCGTAAGATATTATAATTACAAATGCAATTTTAGGATTTAGTGATTCCTGTGAAAATCAAATCAATCGTATCAATCATTATTAGCACGGCAACCGCCTATTGCAAAATTTAAGACTCTTTTGTATAATACCAATCCCTATAACATAGAAAATAGTGAAAATAGAGAAATAATAAAATGCAACTCGGTGTTAATATTGATCATATAGCAACGCTGCGAGAGGTTAGGAAAGCAATTTTCCCTGACCCTGTTAAAGCAGCCGAAATTGCTGAAATGGCCGGCGCGGATGGAATAACCGTTCATCTTCGCGAAGACAGACGGCATATTCAGGAGCGCGATGTTGCTTTGCTTATGGAAACGATTGACACAAAACTGAACCTTGAAATGGCGGTTGCAAAGGATGTGGTTGAGAAAGCTCTCGAATATAAACCTCAATGCGCGTGCCTCGTACCGGAAAAAAGAGAAGAACTTACAACTGAAGGCGGACTGAATGTTTGTGGTAATGTTGATGAAGTTACACGGGTAACAAAAATTCTTCAGGATAACGGCACAGTTGTAAGCTTGTTTATCGATCCTTCTGAAGATCAGATAAAAGCTGCCGAGGAAACCGGAGCAAAGTTTATCGAACTTCACACAGGTGAGTTTGCAAACGCGAAAACTGAAATTGAACAAATGAAAGAGCTTGATAAATTGATTGCAGCTGCTGAACTTGCTCACAAACTTGGGATAGGAGTTAACGCGGGACATGGATTGGATTATCATAACGTGAGCCTGATGCACAAAGTGCCTCATTTGGAAGAACTGAACATTGGCCATTCAATTGTAGCGCGAGCAGTATTTGTTGGTTTGGAAAAAGCGGTACGAGAAATGAAGGAATTGATACGATCGAACGATTGAAACGATTGAAACGATTGAAAATCACAAAATCATTCAATCATATCAATCATTAAATAATAAACGAATAACGATTAACGCCCTATTAGGCATCCTTCTCGAGAGGGGATTTAACAAATAATTTAACAAGATGAGGAAACGAAGATTTATTCGATTATCCCATCTGCAAAAGGAGTAAAAAATGGCAGTAGTAGCAATCAAAGAATTACTTGAAGCAGGAGTCCACTTTGGTCACCAAACAAGAAGATGGAATCCTAAAATGGATAAATTTATTTTTGAAGAAA
>JAOZNZ010000528.1 GCA_029933535.1 bacterium
CTAGGCGCACTCGGGACGAATTTCCTGACACCTGACACCTGACACCTGACACCTGCACGGGCACGTGACTCAAATCCATCCGTTGTAACAGCCGAAAGCAAGCAATGACTTCGGATCACGGGTGTTTTTTGGCAGATCATCAAACGGGACAATAATTACGCGGATTTTTTCATTTTCGTGTTCAACACCTGTTATTTTTCCATGGAGCTTTTCTATTTCATTTTCCGGCATGTCTACTTCACAATAATACAATTTTATTCTCTCATCACTCCCGCCGCAAGAACTTAGGAATTCATCAAGATAAACCAATTTGTCAGCTTCTACTTTTATTCCAACCTCCTCTTCAATTTCACGGGCTGCTGTGCCTGTAAAATCTCCTTTGCCGTCCATCATGCCGGCCGGAATTTCAATTGATTCGAATTCACCTGCCGGGAAGCGGGGTTGACTTGTAAGCACAACCCACTTTTTATCATTCGATTTAAGAACAATCAGCATTGCGACAGCATCACCGCGCATAAACAGATTGCCGTGCATACGGTTACCGTGATTGTCATAAACTTCTGCGCGCAGCTTCGCGAAAAGTAGACCGCCGTCATATCTTTTATCAACTGCCTGAACGAGGATTTTATTAATAACAAATCTCGGGTCCATTCTTTTGAGCCAGTTTTTAAACTGAGATGATTCGGCAACAAGTTTTACGTTTTCCTCTTCACCGGTCAGTTCAAAAGACTGTCCAAACATTTCGATATTCATATTTTTTTTCATAACGTAATGATTATAGCAGAAAGATAATTTATATAACAGAACGATTTATAACAGAATAATTAATGTTTTATTTTAAATACACTATCATCCCGCATAAAAATACATTTTTGTATTTAAAAGATTGTTTTGTCAAAATAATTAAAAATCATATCAATCATATCAATTTTTCAATCGTTAGATAATATCGGCACGGCAATTTTATAACCTTCATTAAAAATATATTTAATGTCTTTTCGCTTTGTATGGTAACCCTTAGTAATAGATGTGTCTTGTCGAATTACAAATACTTCAACATCTTTTTTTTCAGAATAACTTGTTACTATATCGCTCGGAGAATCATATTTTTGATAATATTTAAGCAATCCGAACCCTTTTTTAGCAACCAGAACTATGTAAAAATATGGATAATCATGTCCCTGAACAGTATTTGTTACAACCTGACCGTAAAATCCGAGAAAACCGACTGGCTGATCAGCAAAAGCAATTCTGATTTTAACATCATCAGGCAGCTTAACATTTTCACCTTTTAACAGCAGAAAATATTCAACTTTATTATTGCCGATAATATCTTTAATATCGGAAATCAAATCTTTAATAAGTTTTATCTTTATTAGCAATTTCGGCGTGCGGAGAACTTCACGAATACCTGTTATCCAGTGGGGGATTAACAAAATAGCAGCATCAACAGAAATAATAATTAAAAACCTGTTGTAAGTATTTACTCCTATTATAAATATTATAAAAATAACGGCAATAACAATTATTAATGTGAATAATCCAAGCCCGTTGGAAATATCTATCGCGCTTCTATCCCATTTTTTTAATTTGTTATCAAACTGAATGATTTCGTCCAGTTTATTTCTATCGGTTCTTATCCAATTCGCATCCGGATGATAGCGGCCTGTTTTGATTCTGTTATCGTAGCCTTTTACTATTTGCAGCAAGCTTCCGCAAAGGATAAATATAATTCCCGAAAAAAAATTATAATAAATAATTTGCAGCGCAATGCCGAAGATTATTACTCCAAAACTGACCATCATCCTTGTTTGGTATTCAAGTGATGGAAAAAGTTTGAATATAACGATTCCCTGTTCATCTTTTGATAAAAAATTCATTGTAATATTACAAGGTTACAAGGTTACAAGGTTACAAGGTTGGCAAAACAACCTTTCAACCTTAAGGGCGCGCAGCGACCAACTTTAAGACCGCGTCAGCGGTCAAACTTCCAATTCCTCAAATCCTATTTTTCGCCAGTAAAGCGGGCACGCGCCATTGCAGATATGGAAATCTTCACAATTTTTGCATAAATCATTTGCAAGACTTTTTGTGCGGAACTTTACCGCGTTAATGGAATGCCATATTGTTTTAAAATCCTGTTTAAGCAAATTGCCGACACTCTCATCATAAGAAGCGCAAGGTAAAACATCGCCGTTTGGAGCGATGGAAATTAAACCGTCACACGCGCTGCATCCTTTATTTCCCAATCCGTTAGGAATAGAATTAAACAAGCACATCGGCACGGGAGAATACCACATAAAATGGACATTATGATTTTTACTTTCAACAATAATCTTTTCGAGATATTTTCCGATCTCACTGTAGTGGACAGTAAGTTTATCATTAATAGCCGCAGTTCCGGTAGGAATAATCAGATTCATGCTAAACCTGTCTATATCGAGTATTTCGCGAACGAATTTCGGGAATAAAAAACATTCGTTCAAATTTGTTTTTGTAATCGTTGTATTTGTGTGAGTGAGAATACCCACAGCTTGCAAACTTTTAATTCCCGCGAGACTTCTTTCAAACGCCCCTTTTGAATTTACAATCGCATCGTGAGTCTTTGCAGTTGTGCCTTCAAGACTAACCTGTGCGGAGTCTAATCCTGCATCTGCAAGAGTTTTGGCTCCGGCATTGGAAATTAAAGTGCCATTGGTAATCAAATTCACACGCATACCGATATTTTTTGCGAAACGAATGTATCGCGGCAAGTTTTTGTCGAGAAGAGGTTCACCGCCTGTAAAACTAATAGACGGCACTTTAGCATCGCCTAAAATCTTTTCTATAATACTCTCAATTTCATTCGGCGACATCTCTTTATCATTTTTTGCCGGATTCGTTGTGCAGTTACAGCCTGCGTAACAGAACTCGCATTTTAAATTGCAGCGGTATGTTAAAG
>JAOZNZ010000529.1 GCA_029933535.1 bacterium
AGTGAATCATAAGCATCAAGGCGAATGACTTTTGAGCCCGGATAATATACCTCATCACCTTTCGGATCATTAATTGCTCCGAGAGTTAAATTTGGAACACCGTTAATAACTTTAGCAAGCCAACGTGAAGATTTCCATATAAAATCATTAGCTGTTGTTAAAGAATAAAAAGGTGCAATTAAAACAAGTTTATCAATTTTATTCGATATCGCGGTAATTGTGGAAAGAGTTCCTCCCATAGAAAAACCTACAAGATAAATTTTACCGTTAGATTTTTCTATTTCATTGCTGACAAGATTGTTAATCCAGTTAATGTAAAAATCAGGTTGATAATCGTTGGCTTCTGATGAATAATTCTGATCAATCTGTCCGGGAGTTGCAGGAAGAACAACGCGATAACCCAGATTTGTGAGTTCCACAGCGAGAGGTTTCAAATCGAATGGGCTTCCCGCGAAACCGTGAATCATAACGACTGTATCAGTAGTTGTCACATCGTTAGGAGCCAGTTGTTTATCGACGGTTACCCACGAATCATCAGCGGGAATATTTTCCGGTGTGTAATGTTTCACCAGAATCCAAACGGCAATAAAAACGAGGAGCAGGAAAAGTATAATTTTTTTAAGTAAAGACACTGAATTTATTTTAGATTTGTGATTTGTGATTTGTGATTTTAAAACAACAATATTTCTTTCTTCAAATAATTTTGTCCTAAATGATTTTGTAATTGTTCTTTGTTCTTTTTTCTTTGTGCCTTCGTGACTTCGTGGCCATTTTAAATTATGGTCATGACTTCAAATTTTCTGAAAACTGATTTAAAGATTTATTATCGTAGAAGAACTCTTTCTTTCTACTTTAGCGTCTTTTCCCATATTTGAATTTAGTACTTCTATTATCTGTTCAGCCCATTCATCTACAAGTTGTTTAGGATTGCCATAGGCAGAGAAATCTTTTAGATTAAAGAAAGCGGTTTTTTGTTTTTTACGGTCGGCAAAAGTTGCGATAACTTTTTTTGTTGTTGCATCTCTGATTCTGCCCTCAATAGCAACTGATGAATCCATTGGACTATCCATAGTGCTTTTTGCGACAAATTTCACCGGAATAATAATAAAGGCCAAAGGTGTCGCGGTTAAAATTGGAGATGCTACACTACTGACATTACTTGTACCTTTGATAACAGGCTTTCCCGCCACCACTTTAACGAGTGCAAGTTCAAGAATTATAGTATTTGGATCCGGTTTGTTAACTAAACTGAATTTTTCATCTTTCTGAACGGCTTTTTTAAGCGCTTCGGTTGTATAATCAGCGAAAGCAGCTAAATCTTTTTCGTCTTTGCCAAGGTAATGGTAGAGGTTACTTTTTTCAATCCAGGATTTATCTAACTGTGCTTTGGTAAAGATTGGTGCCACCATTATTTTGGTGTACTTTTTGAAATTGATTTTCTCATCTTTCCAAGCTCTATGAAACGGCAGGAACTCGGTTTCCTTCATCATGTCAGGTTCCTCAACAAATCCACTATCGGCGACGGGCGTTGTTTTACAACCAACGAGAGCGATTGTTAAAATGCAAAGGCCTGTTAACGCTGTTTTTTTACGGAATTAGTTTTCATCGTTTCCTCCTGTTTTTTTGTTTTTGGTCAAAGATGTAACCTGCCAAAATGACGGTTCCCAGAACCGCAGTTCAGGATCACTAAAATCCGTATGCTGTTGTGGTTTATTAATTATGATAGTATTAGTTTCCGGGTCACTAATTCCAAAAGCTTTTATAACGATGTGTTTCCTGAATTCAGGAGTTACCGAATGTAACATTTTAATTGAATTATTCCATTTACCAAGTGTTAAATCGTCGGAAGTTAACGGATCTCCAAGAAAAGTATCGACCCATTCCAGAATACTGCCGCGAGGTAGTGCCGCATACCACATCATATCATATTTGTCAGCATTTTCGTGAATACATAAATTATAGAAAGTTGTGTTGGTATGATCATTTATGTAAGGTTTAAGAGCATATCCGGCATCTCCTATTGTGCAAGACGGCGCCAGGTAAACAATATTTCGATAAGGCAGTTGCGGATACCGTCTTATAAGTTCGTTAAGCATAACCGGTCCCAGGCTATGTCCTATCAATGTAAAGAAATACTTATTGTCATGTTCATATAAATTTACGAGGGCATCCATAAGAACAGACATAGCACCGTCAGGAGGAGAAAAAGATGCATTTAATTCCCCGTTTCCTTGTTTTTGAAATGCTATTCTGGTACGTCTTAACATTGCTTTCCAGGCACTTTTACCTCCGGCATCAATTAGGGGCGTGGTTATAAGTCTAATTGGAAAGCCGCAAGAATAGACTACCCCTCTGGCGATTTTACTCAAAAAATGAGTATAATCTTTACCTGTAGAAACCCGTAATTTCATTTTATCAATAGACGCCATTTCATCCTCATCAATTACGGGTTTGAAATCATAGTCTTCGGTAGCGCCAATAGTTTGATAAACAATATTAATAGGCAACTTTGTTACCGCGCGTCCAAGATCAGCGAGAAAATAGAATGGAACAAGTGGCGGTCCTAAGTAAATGCTTTTATATCCTCTTCTAATCCATATTAAATGTTCAAAATACGCATCGAACAAACTTGACTCCCAATTAATCATGATCGGATAATAATCAGAAGTTTCTGAAATGGCATGTGCAAAAACTTCAGATTTCTCAATGGTTGCGTCAAGTGAATTCATTCCTCCAAACACAAAAATCAGGATGTTTGTCCTGCCGCTTTCCTTAATGGATTGAATAATTGTGTTGATATGATTAGAATAATTATATTCATTTTCCGGAATGATTTCATCACCTGTTTTAACGGGATATTTATGCGGAGAACCGTCGTCGTTGATTGCGATCGTCCGTTGCATTGTAAATAGATCTACAGCAGGAGTTCCACAGGAATT
>JAOZNZ010000530.1 GCA_029933535.1 bacterium
TGTCTTGTAGTCATTCTCTTTGGTAAGTATCAGGGACTGAATTCCGGCTACGTAAACCAATAGCCGACCGGATGCATCGACGCAATATGTACCGGGAACCGTTGCGGTACCAATATGGTCGTATAAATAGACATCAACATTGCCCCCATTGACTAAAGCTTTAGTTTTTTCCCTGAAGCGAAGGGTTTGGTTGGGGCATATCTGATCGTACTCATCGATCATTGTGAAGTGTATCTCTTTCATTCCGAGTTTTGGCAGTCGTTGAACTGCATCGAGGAGGCAGAGTTTACATGTATATTTACCTGGAAGTTTGAAAGAGTGTTTTGATTTTCCCTTCACGAGTTTCATCACCCCATTCTCGACTTTCCCATTTATTTTCAATCCTGAGTGCATGTATGCCGGCCCGGATGGTTTTTCAGCTATTTTCGATTCAACCAACCATGAAACCGGAGTACTGAGTTCATCATCACGGCATTTGAGGTCCGCGATTGTGTAATAATTGTGAGTATTGTCCGGAGTTTTGCGATAGCTTTCGATATGTATTTTCCCACCTTTTTCACGTTGGAGTGTTACTTCACCTGCCACGTGTCCGCGGGAAAAAGGACTGCCATCGACATATATGTGTGTGTATTTTCCATTGGGGTCGAATGGAGTTTTGGGTATTTTGAGAAGCTTTAGCGTTTGTGCAATCATGGATTCAGGATCAGCGAGATCCTGAGCGATTGATGTTACAATTTTCTTTTTCATGTATTTATTATATTCTTTTAGTTTGATTTTAGCAAATAAAGAAATATTTAATACTTCTATGTTATTCTTGGGATAATAAGGACATCAGGGACTTTAAGGACCATAAGGACGACAAGGACGTAATAAAAAGCAGATATGAATCGACATTTTTTGTCGATTGTTCAATTTTTTTTACCACTAATAGACACTAATGGACACGAATGAATATAATTTCTTATCACCACATAAGAGACATAAAAAAATATAAGTATTAAATTTAATATCTTTGACACGGATTACACTAATTCACACAGATTAATATAATTTTTTTGATCTTAACTTTAAAATCCTGTACATCTTGTATATCCTGTCATAAAAATATTATTTAAAACATTAGACAGGCCTGTCCCGATAGCATAGCGTATCGGGGAAGAACATGATCTACAGGATAAGAAAAACCCACATTTCTTTTTTAGTGAAGAATTGTATAAATTGAGGTGTGCTAATATTTTAGCACACAGAATTGTTTAATTCTTATGTTTTGATTTTAATATAATATTGAATGAATCAATCGATAAAAAATGTCGATTGAGAACTACTTCCTTTCTGCTACATTTTAAATTTTTAAGAAATTCGTCTCAATTTTACATTGCTCCTGTTAGTTTAGCATAAACATATAAAATAAGATAAGATAAAATATAAAGTAATGTAAATATAACAAGCAACATTATAAAAAAGAAAACTACCGTTAATATACTGTTTAAAACTGAAGCATTTTCATTCTTTCCCAATTTACTAAATGAATGTTTATACACAATAAAACATTTACTAACCTTTTCACTTACAGATGTTTTTCCCGGCGTTAAAACATTAATAAAAAGAAATACCGGAAAACAAAATACAACTTCTATTAAATTAATAAACTTTCGTAAAATAAGATGTAGACTTCTGTTTGATTTAAATGTTTTTACCCGCAAATTCATTAGCAACATTCCGGGAGTTGCATTGAACAAAATTTCAAATATTAAATATAAAATAAATATACCTAACATAATAAAATAATGAAACGGGTTGTAAATTTTAAAAATATAATTACATAAGAGGAAATATAAACCACAACCCCCAAAAAAATCTATTACTATCGCAAAAAATCGTCTTATTAAATATGCTGAACTATATCTATATTGTAGTTTTTTATTTTGCATAAATTTATTTGTTTGTATTAAAACATTTTTAATACCTGATTCTTTTTTTTATATCATCTTTCGTATTGGGCTTTTCATCAGGTCCGGAACTATATAATATTATATAAATATTTCCCTTTTTATCCGATTTGCGAATTTCATACCAATAAGGATTTCCCCAAGGATCTTTTTTTAAATTTATAATTTTTTCGATTAATATATTAGGATTTGGAACATTTTTTTCATTCCAAGGTTTATATGTCATTACAAAATCATGCTCAAATTTCTGAAGCCATTTTTGAGCAGCTTCTTTTTTCTGTTTAGAAAAAACAGGCGGTAACCACAGTGGGTTAGTAGCAATTACAAATGCGACTATTGCCCAAAACAACCAACCAGCAATTATGGAAATTATTAAATTTCTTGTTTTCATTTTAATTAAATAATTGAATTAATCATTTTGCCATTAAATTATTTTGCCTTATAAAATTAATTGTTAAATCATTTTGTTTTCAATCTGTTTCATTTGTCAGGGATTTTTTTACGGCGTCCAGTCCCGCATCAATGTATTGTCCACCTGTGGTCTGATTACAATGGATGGCAATTACGTTTTTCCCGGGTCGCAGTGCTTTCCGCGCTGCCGGGAGGATTTCTGTTGTATCATAGTAAACTGAGTAACCTGAAGCATTAGCGGCAAGAATACCGTTAAGATAAATAACGGCGGATTCATCGTGATGCATGCGAAGAACTATTTTTTTTGGAATGGTTTCCGGCAATTCAAATGTCCGTCGAATCCAGATATCCGGAGAATCCCAACGTGTTCGTACATTTGCTCCGGGCGTATCGATGGTTCCAAATCCTGCGGGACCTTTCTTCCAGAAGCTATCATCAAAATCTGAACGATACCAGTTTTTAGAGGGGGAGCGAGTCGTGTAGTGCCATTGTGCGGGTTTTCGTTGTGAGGTTGGGACCACAGTGATATATTGCGGAGAAGGTGGAATTGGTGCCCAGTTTTTTGCGCGTGTTT
>JAOZNZ010000531.1 GCA_029933535.1 bacterium
ACAATAATGTCAAACGCGAAGAAATAGAAGAAAAGTTTCGTGTTTTGAAGTGGACTGAAAGTCTTGATACAACAGAAGTCGTTGTCGGTAATTTTTCAGAAGGACATAATTTAGACATTCGGGAAATTTATCCAATGAATCTGGAAGATATTTTCATCCATCTTGTCGCGCCGATTATAGATAAGTAGCTGGCGCGACTGAGGAAATTTGTTCCAACGAATCGGAACAAATTTATTTTCCAAGCGTTAGAATGCTCATGTATTTTTTAAATTTACAAAAAATCTGAAGCGGAAAGCACCGATTAACGATTAACGCCACGCAATACTGCGTGGTAAAATTAACAAATAACTGATAACAAATAACAATGAAAAAGTTTTTAATTGATACATACAGAGTTTTCCTGCTGCAGACAAGCAAAGTTATATGGGATATTGTTGGATTAACATTAGTGGTTTGGATCTTTTTTTATTTCAATGCCACTGCTACTTATTCCGCAATATCAATCATTGGAAATACTGTTGGTTTCTGGATCGTTGTTCGACTCTACTGGCAGAAAGGAAGAAAGAGAATAGAGGAAGTTGAGACACTGCGTCCGGCTTCATCAATGTCAAAAGAAATAAGTAATCTTTTTGTATTGCTGTTATTTTTTTCACTTACTTACGGCATCACAGGATTTTTGTATTATAACTTCAGATTTGCAAAATTTATTTTATGGTTAAATAATATATTTAATCTTAACCTTTCAAATTTTATTTATAATGAATATTCACAAAATATAAAATATCTCGCTAAAAGCGATCTCGCAAATCAATTACAAGAAATTTCAAGCGCAATGTGTATCTTTTGGTTTTACGTAATTCCTGTTGCAGTAGCCATACGTTTAAAATTAAGTTTCCGAATCCTTTTTATTATTCTTATTGTTTTTGCAGTTCTTTTATTGCGTTCAGATTTGTATGATTTGTTTACCAATACAGCTAATTATACACAGCAGATCATTTTCAATTCATTTTATATTTTAATGTTCATTTACCTCATAATCCCCAAACGCATTAATTTTAAATAACAAAATGAAAAATTTATTCAAACATATTATTGGTCCTTATATAATTCTTTGGGCAGTTCAAATTTTAGTTTTGCTCTTTACGATGTTATTTTTCGATCATGTATCAAACAGAGGGGCCGGACTTACATTAAGCGCTCTGACAATAATTATTTTTATTTTTCTTAATATTTTGTTGTGCGACAGGCTTGTCGGTCTTTTTTCAAAAAGGAGCGAACAATTTGATGCGCGTTATCCGGGCAAGCAATGGAACATAAATTTTTTCAGATATATTTGGCCTGTAATTTCAGTCGTTATGCCTTATATTTTAGTATTACCGGTTTATTCATCAGGATTATATTGGCATATTCAGGAGAGATATTTTTTATGGATTGCAATTCCGGATTCGGCATATTATTTAACCAAAGAGAATTTGATATTTATAACAAAAATTGTTTCACTTTTAAGCTTTCTTTCTTCATGCTCAATGCTGCTTGCCGCGTATAACTATAAGCAAAAGAGTTCAATATTTGGAAGAATTGTATTATGGTTTCTTTTTGTTTTTTTTCTTATGCACGCACTAAAGTCACTCTTTTTTTATTCACAAACTTCTTATATATCGGTTGTTCTTATTGCCGGAATGATTATTTCCTTTTTATGGTTAACATTTTTAAAACCGCGACGCCCTGTTTCGCCATACAAAAGAGCTAATATTAATTATTATTTTTTTGTCGGCTTAATTATCAGTCAATTTATTATTCTTTTTGATTATAATGGTTTTAGTTTTCCGTTAAATTATTACATTGCTTTTATATTGTTTTGCATTTCTTTTTATAAAGCCGGATTTGCAGCTGCATTGATAGGCGCAACTTGCGGGTTAAATGCCTGGTTGGCTGTATGGTTGATTTTTATTCTTCCTGATTCGTTTTTGTGTAAATGTAAAAACTGCGGAAAATATACCTTTTCTTTCTATAAAATATGTCCCGGTTGTAAAAAAAATCTTGCATACGACACAAATTCATTATTTTTCATATTGAAAAAAAGATTGCGACCGGGCGCGATAGGTTTTATAACATTTATAATTATTTTTATTTCTGCTTATGTTATAGGCAATTACACAGATTCTCGTAGAAAAAAAATCACAAAAGAAAAAAATGTGACTATTATAGCGCCATATAAATACAGCAATGTTGTAATCCGGCTTTATGGGGATATAATAGGGACAAATTCTGCGACGTTAAACCCACGAATTTCAATTCCCGCTTTAACAAATAGTTTATCTTATGAAATGAACGGCCAAAAAATAGATGTGGCTGATTATTTAAAAGCTCCTGAAATGAAAGCTTATGTTACCGGACCTAAAGTACAAGATATTGCAGAGCGAATTCTTAATAAAATATATCTTGCTGATTTTGACATTAGTAAGATAAGTGAAGAAACAAAAATAAGAAATGATGCCGAAGCAATAGATTTAATATCTAAAGCCAAAAGAAGAAAAAACAAATCGTTATACAAGTGCTGCAAAGTTTTGATTTCAAATTACTGGTTTTCATTAACTGAAAAGCAGCGTCGGAATCGTTTTGATTACTATTTACAAATTCCGAGTCGAAATTATTATAATAACAATTATTATTACGGTTCTTTTATAGATTTACTTTTAGAAAATGCTGATCCTGAATGGTTTAAGCAAACGCACGTCATAAGCGATCAGAAAGATTCAGTAAAAATATATAGTGAAAGTGAGATTAAAGAAATTATATTTTCGAAAAGTTATCAAGAATTACTTTTTTATAACTTCCCCGAATCTAATTCAAAGGTTATAAAATATATATGTTCGCAAATGATGGTCAGGAGCTTAATGATTTATTATAAGGTTCCTGAACCGGTTGTATTG
>JAOZNZ010000060.1 GCA_029933535.1 bacterium
CCTCCTCCACAGCAATTACCGTTTGATATATTTTCCAATGCGGCAGAAAGCAATTCAGGTGAAAGGATTGTATCAGCATCGAGAAAAATAAAAATTTTACCTTTGGCAATTCGTGCTCCGGTATTCCTTGCTCTGGCAATTTGGTTCTGCTTCTCAAAAACAACTTTTACATTAAAATCACGTGCAATTTCAGCGGTGGCATCAGTTGAATTATTGTTAACCACAATAATTTCACCGGATGGCTCAACTTTATCAACAGCTTCTCTCGCGGAAGTAAGAGTTCGCGGAAGATATTTTTCTTCATTATAAGCCGGAATGATAATAGAGAAAGAAGGCATGAATAGTTAATAGTTAATAGTTAATAGTTAATAGTTAATAGTTAATAGTTAATTATATTAAAATTTAATTAAAATTGCCATTTATGCTTAATTATGATAAAATAAGGTAAAGAAAAATTTTAATTATGAAACTTAAACGTGAATTAGGTCTGTTGGAAGTATTCTGCATAGCGTCAGGAACTATGATTAGTTCCGGATTGTTCGTTCTGCCGGCTCTTGCTTATGCACAGGCAGGTCCCGCAATAGTGGCATCGTACTTTTTCGCGTCTTTATTTGCTATGACAGGAATGTTCAGTCAGGCAGAACTTGTCTCTGCAATGCCTAAAGCGGGCGGAACGTATTTTTATGTTAGTAGAAGCATGGGACCGGCCGTTGGAATAATAAACGGAATTATCACCTGGTTTTCTCTTTCGTTAAAAAGTGCTTTCGCTCTTGTCGGTATGGCAGCTTTTATTAAAATTGTTTGCCCTGCCATTGATGTTCATTTGATAGCGATAGCATTATGCATACTTTTTGTGATTATAAATATTATAAGCGCAAAAAAAACAGGTCGCACGCAAATTTTCCTTGTTGTTGGCCTTTTTGGTGTTCTTGCTTTTTATGTAATAAAAGGTATTCCGGCTGTAGACATTCATAATTTTGAACCTTTTGCACCTGCAGGTTTTGCTTCTATTTTAGCTGTTGCCGGTTTTGTATTTGTATCTTATGGCGGACTTTTGAAAATAGCAAGTATAGCTGAAGAAGTTAAAAATCCCGGTAAAACAGTTCCGTTTGCTATGGTTTTATCTTTGGTAGTGGTTAGTATTTTTTACATTCTTGTTGTTTTTGTAACTTCCGGAACGGGAATACTTAAATTTGGAACCGAAACACCTTCGCTAATGCCTATTTCAGATGGCGCTGCCGTTTTTCTCGGCAGTAAAGGCAAAATCATTTTAAGTATTGCCGCGATTCTGGCGTTTGTATCTACAGCAAATGCAGGTATTATGGCCGCTTCAAGATATTTGTACGCATCCGGAAAAGACAAAGTTCTACCGGAATCTTTTGCTAATGTCAGCAAGAGATTTGGCACTCCTCATGTAGCCATTTTAGTCACCGGTTTATTTATGGTTATCGCTCTTTTTCTTGACTTAGATGTTCTTGTTAAAGCGGCGTCAGCTGTTCTGATAATTACTTTTATATTTTCCTGCTTATGCGTGATTATTTTAAGAGAAAGCAGACTCCAAAATTATCAACCGAAATTTAAGTCTCCTTTATATCCCTGGATGCAAATTGCCGGAATTATCGGTTGTGGAGCTCTGTTAATTAGTCTGGGAGCTAAAGCGTTAATTGCAAGTGGAGCTTTCATAGCAATCGGTTTTTTTATTTATTGGTTTTACGGCCGGATAAAATCAAACAGAGAATTCGCGCTTTTACACCTCATTGAAAGAATTACTGCTAAAGAACTTACTACCCGTTCTATGGAAAATGAATTGCGGGAAATTGTCAGAGAACGAGATGAGATTGTAAAAGATAAGTTTGATGAACTGGTAGAAAAAGCCTGTGTAATGGATTTTGATGAAAAATTAAACCGTAATGATTTTTTTCAAAAAGTTGCTGCAGGTCTTAATAAACCTCTTGATCTTTCTAAATCTGCTATACTGGAAAAGCTAACCGAAAGAGAAAACCAAAGCACAACTGCTTTAACACCTTTTCTTGCTATTCCTCATATTATTGTTGAAGGCGAACATTCTTTTTCTTTGCTAATTGCAAGATGCAAAAACGGTATATCCTTTTCTGACGAAGATAAAGAAATTAAAGCCGTTTTTGTGTTGGCAGGAACTTTGGACGAACGGCCTTTCCACCTTAGAGCTCTCGCCGCTGTAGCAGGAATTGTTCAAGACCCGCGTTTTGAAGAAAAGTGGTTATCGGCGAAGGACGAACATGCATTGCGGGATATTCTATTGCTTGGAAAGCGAAGAAGATTCACGTAACAGAACAATTAATATTTCTTTTTATTGCAGTACGATTTAGGGGGAGTACGATTAAATTTATAAGGCAGAATAATTTAAGGCAAAATAATTAATTTAATTATTAAAAAATTCTATTTGAATTCTTAGTGTCTTAGTGGCTAATTAAATTAAATCAATTTTCCTCATAAATACGCTTTTACATTCCTGTTAATTTCATCCATTGAAAAAACAATCCCGTTTTGTTAAAATATAATAACTGTATATAATAACAAAATAAAATATAATTGTGCCTAAAAAAACTAAAAAACCATGGACAGGTCGGTTCTCTAAACAAACAGACCCGCTTGTTGAAGATTTTACCGAATCACTGTCGTTCGATAGCCGACTCGCTCTTTATGACATAGCCGGCTCGTGTGTTCATGCGGAAATGCTGGCAAAAATAGGTCTTTTAAAAAAAACCGAAGCAAAAAAAATCATTAAAGCGCTTCATCAAATCGCTGATGATGTTTCAGCAGGAAAAGCAAAATTTCATACCGAACTTGAAGATATTCACATGAATATCGAAACAGAACTCGGTAACAGAATCGGTGCGCTGGCAGGTAAATTGCATACGGGCCGTAGTAGAAATGATCAGGTTGCTCTGGACGAAAGACTTTATCTTCGCGATATTATAGTCGTACTACAGCACTGTTTAACAGATTTACAGAAATCTCTTGTTTTTCTTGCTTCTGAAAACGAACAGCTTGTAATTCCCGGTTTTACTCACCTACAATTCGCTATGCCTGTGCTTGCGGCACATCATTTGCTCGCTTATGTCGAAATGTTTGAACGAGATATTGCCAGGCTTAAAGATCAGTTTAAACGGGTAAATGTTCTTCCGCTTGGCTCTGCCGCTCTTGCCGGTTCGGGATTTCCGCTTGACCGGAAATTTGTTGCGGAAACGCTTGGATTTGATAAAGTTTCGCGGAACAGTATGGATTCTGTAGCTGACCGGGATTTTTTTATTGAATTTTTATCTTCCGCGGCGATAATCGGGATGCATATTTCCAGGCTTTCAGAAGATTTAATTTTATGGGCATCACAGCCGTTCGGATTTATTGATATTGATGATGCTTTCTGTACAGGAAGCTCGCTTATGCCTAATAAAAAAAATCCCGATGTCCTGGAACTTGCACGCGGGAAATGTGCCCGTCTTTACGGCAATCTTACAACAATGCTTACTTTGACAAAAGGTTTGCCGATGACATATAACCGCGATCTTCAGGAAGATAAGGAACCTGTTTTCGACAGCGCGGACACATTGATAAAAACTTTAATAATCATCGCGAAACTTATTCCAACAATAACTTTTCGTTATGATAAAATAACTTTGGCCCTTGCGGATGATTTTCTTCTTGCAACCGACTGGGCGGATTATCTTGTGAAAAAAGGAATGCCATTTCGTGAAGCTCACGAAGTTATAGGAAAAGCAGTTGGGACAGCAGTAAAAAAGAGCTGTGGAATAACAGAAATTCCACTTAAAGATTTAAAAAAATTATCTTCTTTATTTGAAGAAGATATTCTTAAAATATCAACTCCGGAAGCTTCTGTTGACGCTAAGAAAAGTTTAGGAAGCACAAATCCTTTATTCGTAAAACGTGAAGTCAAACGCTGGAAACGCGTTACTGATAAACGCTGATTTTTATCCGACCTGTCGAATGTACGCCCTAAGCGTACTGAGACCGGATTATTAACAAAGAAAAAAATAATTTTAACTATATATAAAAATTTATGCAAAGTAATTTTACTCCAAGAGCAGGACAAGTAATCGTTAACGCTAAAAAAGAAGCCGGCAGATATAATCATCATTACGTCGGTACAGAGCACATTTTGCTCGGACTTATCGACCTGAATGAAGGAATCGCACTGAATGTTCTTCATAGACTTGGTGCTGATCCTAACGTTATTCGGGGAGAAATTGAAAGTATGGTCGGCTTCGGGCCGGATACAAAAATTGTCGGTGAAGCGCCATTCACACCAAAAGCCAATGCGGTAGTTAAATTTGCTATCCAGGAAGCTCAGGAAATGAATCATTCTTACGTTGGTACAGAACACATTCTTCTTGGTGTTCTGCGTGAAGGCGAAGGTGTAGCTTCAAAAGTTTTGAATTCACTCGGTGTTTCTTATGATGAAGCAAAAAAATTGGTGATGGATGAGTTGAACGCTTTAAATGTTCCGGAAAGCCATGTCAGTGAAAGTACAGGACCGGCTCACGGACAAGCAAAAGCTTCAGCTAAAAGTAGAAAATCATCAACACCTACTCTTGACGCATTCAGCCAGGATCTGACGAAAGCTGCAGCAAAGGGAAAACTCGATCCGATTATCGGCCGAGAAAAAGAAATTGAAAGAATCGTTCAAATTCTCTGCAGAAGACAAAAAAATAACCCCGTGCTTATCGGTGAAGCAGGCGTTGGAAAAACAGCAATTGTCGAAGGACTGGCTCAACAAATTGTAAATGGAGAGGCGCCAAATTTATTACTTAACAAACGGGTTGTCGTTCTTGATATGGCACTGCTTGTTGCAGGAACAGTTTATCGCGGTCAGTTTGAAGAACGAATAAAAAATGTAATGAAAGAAGTAAAAAAAGACGGTAAAATTATCCTTTTCATAGATGAAATGCACACAATCGTCGGTGCGGGAGCTGCACAGGGTTCTAATGACGCGTCAAATATCATTAAACCGTCTCTTTCCCGTGGAGATCTTCAGTGCATTGGCGCGACAACAATGAATGAGTACAGAAAATATATTGAAAAAGATTCCGCGCTTGAAAGAAGATTTCAAATGGTGCTTGTAGAGCCGCCTACAGTTAATGAAACAACTGAAATTCTAAAAGGATTGCGCAAAAAATATGAAGAATTTCATCATGTGAAATATACAAATTCAGCGCTCGAAGCTGCATCAAAAATGAGCGATAGATACATCTCAGGACGATTTCTCCCTGATAAAGCAATCGATCTTATTGATGAAGCAGGAGCGCGGGTACATCTCAAGAAAAAAATAAAATCTCCTGAAGAAGAAGCTCTTGGAAAAGAAATAAAAAAACTTGCCAACGAAAAGAAAAACGCTGTCGAAGAACAACGCTATGAAGATGCTGCAAATTTAAGAAACAATGAGCGTGACGCGAAAAGTAAACTTGAAGAAATTCTTAATAAACAAAGTGACGAAAATTGGGATTCTATCGATGTTGATGAAATTGCCACGGTACTTTCAAAATGGGTTGGTATCCCTGTAACACGTCTCGAAGAAGGTGAATCTCATAAACTTCTCAGAATGGAAGATGAACTTCATAAAAATGTTGTCGCTCAACACGAAGCAATTACTGCCATTTCAAAATCTCTCAGACGTTCGCGGGCGAATTTGAAAGATCCCCGCCGTCCGATAGGCTCTTTTGTATTTCTCGGTCCTACAGGTGTTGGTAAAACTCTTCTTGCAAAAGCTCTCGCGGAATTTATGTTTGATGATGCTGATGCTTTGATTACAGTTGATATGAGCGAATATATGGAAAAATTTTCCGTTTCAAGATTCGTTGGTTCGCCTCCCGGATATGTAGGTTATGACGAAGGAGGACAGCTTACTGAAAAAATCAGAAGACGGCCTTATTCTGTTGTTCTATTTGATGAAATAGAAAAAGCACATCCTGATGTGCTGCATATTTTACTCCAGGTCCTTGAAGAAGGTAAATTAACTGATGGGCTTGGCAGAGTTATAGATTTCAGAAATACTGTTATAGTAATGACGTCAAATATTGGAGCTGAACTACTCAGAAAACAATCTTCCCTTGGCTTTTCCGCGAACGATGAAGATAAATCTTATGAAGCAATGAAAGGAAAGCTTCTCGATGCGATGAAAAAAGCTTTTAAACCCGAATTTTTAAATCGCCTTGATGATATCGTCGTCTTCAAAAATTTGAAAAAAAATGAGCTGATGAAAATTATCGATATGGAAATGAAAAAAGTCTTCGCAAGACTTGATGAAAGGGGAATTAAAGTCACACTATCGAAAAAAGCTAAAGAATTGTTGTTTGAAAAAGGCTATGACCCACTTTACGGCGCACGACCGATCAGACGGGCGATAGAGCAGAATGTTGAAGACCCGATGTCGGAAGAAATACTTCGTGGTAAAATTCCTGAAGGGTCAAAAGTTTTAATTAGCTGTGCCAGAGGAAAAATAACTTTTAAAGTTACAAAACCCGAGCAGCAAGCTAATAAAAAAAATAAAGAACTTGCACAAGTATAAAAAATTTCATTGTGCTAATTTTCAATTATCGATATTACACAGTCTGTAACGTACTTCAGAAACTCTGACTGTTTCTCCGGAGGCATATTCTCAGGAAACCATTCTCCCCATACACAGAGAACAATATAATCTTCAGACAATTTCTTCAAAAACAATCCCCAACCCATCATAGAGTAATGTTTTGGAGGGCGGGTCCAAAGCAAATTACCTCCCTTGCCGGCAAAGCTGTATTGTCCGATATAATACTTGGAAAATGGTTTAGGGTGTTTTGAGAAGAAATCGATTAGCTCGGAACTAATAGCTTCAGAAAAGACTTTCTTATCAATCAAAAGCTCAAAATACTCGGCAATAGCACGAGCCGAACCGTGTTGAGGAAGATCCTCTGAAGCAATTCGTTTACCAAATAATCTCTTGTCCAACATTTCACGAAAAACTTCGCTTTTTGGAAGTACCTCTTTGCTTAAAGAATCAATATTGAGCAGCGCCGGTATACGATTAATATTTTCATAACCCAGCAAATTCGCAAGAGCGTATGTTGCTGCATTGTCACTTTGCTCAATCATCAGATCCGCGGCTTTTTCAAGGGATATTGACCCATGATTTGGAATTTCAATCTTCTGATTGAGATTCAGAGCTTTGTCACACTTTTGCCTATAGAGTTCTGTAAGGCAGAATATTTTCACAATGCTGGCTAAACATACAGATCGATCCGCATATCGTTCAACTGTTTCTCCTGTGTTCAAATTCTTAGCAAAAAAACCTATCTCGTAAGGATGAGTATCCAGGAACCGGTTAAGATCATCGATTGTTGCCAAAGATGTTTCAGGTATTTGTGCCGGGAATTTATCTTTTCGTATGGCATAGACAATCACAACGCAGATCGCAATAACTGCACTTACAAAAATTCCTATTGCAATGGCTATCATGATTTTTCTCATATTTCTATTTTATTCTCAGACTTCGTAGTCTCCAGGCCATAATGTTCCGCCATATGATCCCAATCTTTTTTCGGCTTAAAATATAGGCGCGGCAGAACTATCATAAACTTCAACATAAATCCAGGCTGTCAGAGTTTTTTCTTCATTTTGATATGATCAATACCTGCTTCTTGATAAATATCACCCAATTCAATAAATCCTAGCTTTTGATAAAAATCTCTGGCTTGATATTGCGAAGAGAGCCAAACTTCAGATAAAGGTAAATCTCCGGCGGCATCAATCAACTTTTCCATTATACTTTTACCGATACCTTTGTTTCGGTATTGTTTTATCACTGCAATTCTTCCAATATGACCATCAGGAAGCATTCTCCCTGTTCCGATTGCTTTATCGCCATCAAAAACGAGAACATGTTTTGCGCTTGAATCTAAACCGTCTATTTCAATATTTTCAGAAACTTTTTGTTCAACAACAAAGACCTCATTCCTAACCTGATGTATTTGAAAATTATAGTTTTTATAATCTGCTATTTTAACGCTTAACTCATTCATCTTAAATATTATCGCGATATTTAAGCTGTACACCTTCTAAAAAACTACGCAATACTTTATCTTTACAAATACGATAGTTTTTATGATACGGCTTCCGAAAGAACGCACTTAATTCGTATTTGTTAATTCGTAAATTTACCAGATTCATAATATCTAATACATCATCAGCTTTCAGATCTAACGCAATTTTCAGCTTTAAGAAAATGATATTATTTGTTAAATACGTCTCCGGCTCAGGTTGCGGCCCTTCTTTTTTTCCTCGTTTATCGTTAATCAATCCATTCAGGAAAATTGCCAGTTGAACATCAGTACAATTCTTATATGCAGGATCACCCTTATTTTTCAACCAATCACTAACCTGTTCGCAGGTTGTCTCAAGATTAGCTAAGCCAAAAATGACACACATTTTCGAATCGCTAAAATCGAAGGTATCGCGTATAGAGCGCAAGATATTATTATTAGTCATAATGGCGTCCTTATCAACTAATAATTAAGAAGATTTTGGTCCTTTACCTTTTTTTAATTTTCTTTTTTCTTTAATACTTTTTTGTGGTTTTTTCTTTTCTTCTGATTTTCTTTTTTCTTTACCTTTTGACATAATTGACCTCCGTGAGATAAATTGTTTTTTGTAATCTAATTAATGAGCGGTGATATACTTGTATTTAAAATTTCGGCTGGTTATCTCCCATAACCTGCAATAAAACCTGAGAATTTAGGGCGTAGAGAAACAATCAATACTTGCCCCGGCGAAGCATTAGCAAAGATCCGGGCTATAAAAGACATTAGGGAGCCTCGCGTTAGCGACAGGATCACATGAAAAATATTTTTTCTGCGCATCTAACATTATGGATCAGGTGCGACTATCTGTCACCACCTGCATCCATATGTTATGTTTCTAAAATTAATCTATAGGAGCAACGTTTTTTGCACATGGACCCTTCTGGCCCTCTCCTACTTCATATTCTACTTTTTGACCATCATTGAGCACTGCATTATCCTGAACTTCAGAATGATGTACAAACAAATCTTTTCCTCCATCGTCTGGAGCGATAAAACCGAAACCCTTGTCTTTATTAAACCATTTTACTGTACCTTTACCCATAACGAACTTCTCCATGTTTAGTTAATACTAATCTTATTTTTATACATTGTATAAAATACTAATACTAATTGTACTTTTTTTATCAATAATTGTCAAGAATATGATTATAACCTTGTTATTTATCAATTACAATCAAAAAACAAAGCACGAATAACGATTAACTAATAACTATTAACTATTAACTATTAACTAAAATATATCTTTCGCCGTGTAGCAAATAGGTTTCCTAAGAATGTTAAGGGCCGGGGCGTAACCATCCGGATACACATGTCCGAATTGTACCAACATTTCCAAATACCGGGATGATGTCACTGCCATACCCGCGGAACAACCTTCAAGAGGGCCGTCAGAAGGCAGCAGCTCGTAAAAGCCGGGAAGAAGCGGGTCGCCATTCCCCGCGGAATCCGGGGAACGTGATTCGGCAGCCAAGGCACGCCGTAACAGATGAATAATGGTCTCCATGTCGATATCTGTTCTGTCTGCCACCTGTGATGCAAGGAAATTGTATCGGTTGTCACCATTCATATACTGGTCAGCGTCATGCAGCTCTTTAGGAATATAGTGCTGCACCTGCGGCAGCCACTGGGTATTGTTCAGGTCCAGCAACTCGGCGTCCCAGTACCGTTTCCACGCGTAGAACACGTGCTTGATGCCCTCGTACTCAAAGTAACCTTTCACACCAATGCCACCTACGTCCTCAGTCCGGGTAACCGTTATTCTTTTACCGCCGGCGTTGTAAAAAGTGGCTTCATCAACGGCCGTGCATTTCCAACTTCCCCATATCTGCCCATCGTTGAAAAGATAGAAACCGCCCCGGCAATCCCGGTCAGTGGTGATAATACCCAAACCGTAAATAATACCTCTTGGACGTCGATACCACGTACCGGATATTCCATCGCGGATGATACTTCCGGTGATGGGGTCTCCGTCTCCGTCAATCTCAGTTACCGAGAGCTTCGCAATTTCCTTTCCATCAAGGTCGAGTAACGCGTTATCCTCCCTCCGAAAGATCTCTCCTTCCATCAAGACATAGTCTCCACGCCAGTCAAGGTTGTAGTCTCCCGCATCGAGTATATCCCATCCCGGGACGCGCTCGATGCTCTGTGGATATCCGGGCACCAGATTGGTTGTCGATTCGTATGCCATAACGAACGGAGGCTGTCCGTCCCGCTTGCCTCTGGAAAGGAAAGCCAGAATGGCCGGCTGGTTCCTGGCAATCAGGTTTTCAACTTTCTTATGCCAATCCTCATTAACCCGCGTGGCCAGAATTTCCCTGGCCATCAGGGCCAATGGCAGCCAGCCGGATTCAGGCTCGAGTGGTCGGCGATCTACACCTGCTGCTGCTGCGGTACCGCTCATAGTGACCCCCTCAGCGTTCATACCCACGCTGTACAAGCCAAGTGAACCGGCATAAGCGATAACGGCGTAGCTGTTTTCTTCCGGGGAGGAAGAACGGTAATTGACAAAAACCCGGTTTTCCACTATTTTGCGGGAAATTCCCGGGAAACCCGGGCTGCCAATAGTTATCACATCGCCATCTTCACGCGTGTCACGGGTGTGACTGCCAAACACAGCGTTGGCAGTAGAATGACCAGGAGATCCTTCTCCTTTCAAAAGAGGAATGTAGTCACTGCCGGGGGCGCAGATGGACAGAGCCTGCAAAACGATATCGCCACGGGTCAACGATCCCAGATCGCCACAACGGGAGATAATACCGTCAAGCAATCCTTCCACTTCCTCGCGATACTTTTGCGGCAGATTAGGAAGCACGCGTGACATGGCGGTCTCCGTCCACTCAGATGGCGGCTGAAAAAATTCCTTCATATCATTTGCCGTACTTAGAATCTGATCGGCCATGAGATAACCATAGGCCAGACCGCGCTCCCGGTAATTTCCCCGCAGCTGCAGGAAGTAATGAGCGTTTTCAGAGTCCACTTCGCCATCAGAAGTCCGCCTCTCGGCCCACCATAACCGGCTGTCGGCGTATTCCCCGAGCAACGTGAGTTGCTTGTGAGGATCATCGGTAATTGTTTGTTTTGTCGTGTTTTTGATCATAATGAAAATCTTATGATAGCCTCATTT
>JAOZNZ010000532.1 GCA_029933535.1 bacterium
TCCGAAAAGTCCTGTTTTGGTATCAAAAATCACCTTCTAAGACATATTATGAGACTAATTAACATTTTCTACTTTTTTATTTTTTCCGTGCAGTTTCGTGTGTGATCGTGAGTACACGTTACTTCGTTAGCTGTGGGCAGAAAAATTAATAAATCTTTCTTTTCCACTTAAATCTTTTATAATTTTAACATTCTCAAAATTGTTTTCTTTAGCAATTTTTATTAGCGCAGATGCCTGTCCATCACCAAATTCACCAAGAAAAACACCACTGGGATTCATTCTATCGCTTAAATTTGAAATGATTATCCGGTAGTCATCAAGCCCGTCTTTTCCTGAAAAGAGTGCGGAAGATGGTTCGTAATCAAGTTCTTTCTGCAAAATCTCCCCTTCTTGCACATAAGGCGGATTTGTGATTATAAAATCAAACCGGACATCTTTTGGAAATGCATTAAACCAATTCCCATGAAAAAATTCGATTTTATCGCTAACAATATTTTTATCGGCATTTTTTTTTGCTACCTGTAACGCCGCCTCGCTCACATCACAGGCGAACCAATTTGACTTCTTGAGTTTTTTTGCAAGAGCAATTGGAATACATCCGCTTCCGGTTCCTAGATCCGCGCAGATAATTTCACCGGGAATATTTTTCAATAAATCACAAGCTATTTCCACCATTTCTTCGGTTTCGGGTCGAGGGATCAGAACATCTGTTGTCAGCTGAATTTCCGTGTCAAAAAAATCTACATTGCCGATAAGGTATTGAAGAGGATAATGTTCAGCGCGCTTATCAATCAATTGAAAGAATTCATTTTTTTGATTTTCTGTAATTTGAGTTTTTGAAGAGACATTTTTTTTGCCGAGAACAAACTCCATAAGCCAAGCTGCTTCACGCTCCGCCGGATGAATTCCCGCGAAATCGAGCTTATTTTTACCACTGGTAATTATGGCTGAGAGATTAAAATTATTATTATTGCGAGTTGAAGTCATATATTCGTTGTTTTTATAGTATATTAAGCTTCCAGCTTAATGTCTTAATGTCAAGCTGGAAGCTTGACTTACTTTCCATCACTCTTTGCAATTGTTACCTTTATTGCTGTTATAATTTGTTTCTGATATAATTTGTACAGAACATTTTTTGCGTAATGCTATATTAAACTAACATTATACCATATTCTTATGATTAATTTTAAAGTTGTTGTTTGTCTGGCTGCTACCTTATTACTTACAGCGTGTGATCCTCTTGGTTTTCTTGATGGCAATTCAAACGCTGCTTCCGGTGATAAATCAAGAACTGGCCCTCGATGGAAATGTGTTGAGGTTTTTTCGCCAGACAGTTTTTTGTGCACTCTTGGAAATCAATCTGTTACAGTTGAACTTGAAAATGTAATTGTTCCGGGCAGTATTAGCCAATCAAACAAAAAAGAATTTGAAGAAGAAGTCTCTCTTTCGCCAAAAAGTTTAAAAAAATATGTTAAAGAAGCAAATGTCTTTGCATCAAATTTATTGTTTAATATGGATGTTTCCTTATCTCCATTCCCGAAAAAAAATGCCCGCAAATGCATAGCACGGGTTACTGTCATTCCAGGCGGAGATGTTGAAGCAAGACTATTAAATGAAGGGCTTGCCATGCTTAAACATGATGTAAAGCCGGAAGTAGAAGATAAATATATGCATTACCAGCAGAAAGCGCTTGATTATGCCGACGGTTTCTGGTCACAGTGTGTTGCTAATACAAATAATTTTGCGATAAATGTGACAGTTTCTTTGTCGTCGGCATACGAAAAGAAAGTTACAAGAAAAACAATTAAGAATTTACCGAAATATCATTCTCCTGATTTGTATAACGGACCAAAATTTACTGAGATTGAAGCATCATCAATTGAAGATATATCTAATACAGATATGAAACTCACTGCTGAAGCTTTAATAAAAATCAACAGTGCGCCAAAATTATATGAATTAACATTAAGAATCCGTCCTCGTGTAATTCAGAAGGAATTAAGCGGGCCGTTGAGTACTTTCAAAAAAGCTGTGTTAGAGTGGGAAGAAAATACAATTAGCGCAAAGGGTGGCGAGAGAGTTCATTTAATAACCGAATATCCGCCTGTAGAAATTAGCAGAGTAATTAAGGGAAACAATGTTTCCATTTTTACCGGAGCAATAATTGAGAGTTGTGATGTTGAACTTTTAAGCGATGGAAAAGTAATTTATCAATCTAAAAAAGAACTTCCGCGGGAAATGACATTAAGTAAACTTGATGGTACAACATCCGTTTCTTTTTAATTTAACGAAGTTTTACAAATCAAAAGAGGAGAAATATGAAAATTATTGATGAATTAGAAAGATTGAACAATTTAAGAGAAAAAGGAGCTATTTCTGATCAGGAATATCAGGAATTTAAAACAGTTCTGTTAGAAAATAAACAACAGGCAGACAATAAAGAAAGAGAATCAATTAATAAAAAAATATCTGATGAAAAGCTTTGGAGTGTTTTTATTCATTTGTCTCAACTGTGTAGTTTCCTTATTCCTTTTTCGGGGTTTATTATTCCTATTGTTCTTTGGCAAATCAAGAAAGATGAATCAGAATTTATAAATATTAATGGAATAATTGTTACAAATTGGATTATTTCTAAAGTTATCTATTATTGTGTTTTTGGTTTTTTATGTTTTATAATAATCGGAATTCCGTTAATTTGGGGATTAGCAATGTTATCAATTATTTTTCCTATAATCGGTGCCATAAAGTCAAATTCAAAAGAAATTTGGCGATATCCGCTGTCCATAAACTTTATCAAGTTTGAGAAATAATATTGC
This sequence comes from bacterium, assembly GCA_029933535.1. Lineage (GTDB taxonomy): Bacteria > Auribacterota > UBA3054 > UBA3054 > B51-G9 > B51-G9. Next base: position 2,817 of record JAOZNZ010000532.1, read on the forward strand.
AAAAAGTTAGCATTCAAAATCTTGTCCCAGAGGGACAAAATATTTGTAGTAATCAATTAAAAACAATATCTCGTGCCTATTCCCCCTTTTGTAAAGGGGGTTAGGGGG
>JAOZNZ010000533.1 GCA_029933535.1 bacterium
AGTTATTTTTTAATCGTTAATCGTTAATCGTTAATCGTTAATCGTATTATGGGAGCTATGGGAATTATGGGAGTTATGGGAATTATGGGAAAAATCCCTAATTCAATAATCCAACAATCCATAAGCTGGAACCCAGCATACGCCGGTCAAGAGCTTATGCTACTTTATTCAAATTTAATATAATCCAAACCAACCATATAACGTTTAATATTTTTTGGTGTTGCGCTTACGATTTTAACTTTCAATAAATTTTCGCCTTTTTTAATTTTTACTTTCCCAAGATTTATTTCTCCACTTACTATAACCTTAATATGGTAACAATCAATAACATCTCCAACTTTCTTGCCATTAAAATAAAATTGAATGTTAGCATAGTCTTTATCTTTTGTAACACGAACTATCAAGTCTTTCTCTTCAGCTTTATCGTGTTTGACCTTGAACTCAATACTCTCGCCAATGGCACCATCAAGCTGCCAGAACTGTTCATCCGCGCTCCAACCGACATCCGGAAGATAAAGAGTTGTTAAAATTCCTTTTGTAGTTGTAACGGGTAATTTTTCGACTTCGATGACATTAGGTACTCTGAAAAGTTTAAAAGGCGGATATTCGCCCATTCTATCTTTTAGAGGTAATGGTTTGAAGTTATCGGCACCATTTTTAGATAGGTACCAGTAAGCGACACCGTCATAAAGAGTAGGTCTTTCATCACTGAAGAATTTTTCAATAGCAGCAACAAAAGATTTTTGGAAAGGAATGTTATCATTAAAATGCCATCTGTTATTAGATATGTGACCTGTGTTGTTATGATTTAATGTTTGTGAATGATACGCTCTGGAATAATGTTTCGCGAAACACCATGCAAAACCAAAATAATCTTCTGAACCGGTACCTATTGTAGAAGGAAACTTCTCTCCATCAACATAAAATTTCTCGTCGCCTTCTCCCCACCATCTGCCGCCCGGATTCCAAACATTCAACACAGTACCGACAAATCTACCTCTACCTGAAGTTTCCAAAATCAACCAATCGCCGCGACTTTTTTCGGATTCAATTCTTTTATGCCATTTTACGTGAAAATATCCAAGATTATCAAATGAAGTTCTTAATGGTGAGTGATCGACAATCAAAGTAATTGTTTCTTCTTTATCAGAATCATTTCTAATTGTTATTTCCGCATTCTTCTCAAAAGGCATATACCAGTAAGAATAAAATTCGAAAAGGCTTGGATTATTGGATTGTTGGATTAATGGATTTGTGGATTTTACTTGATCATTGGATATTCCGTGTTGGATATTGGATATTTCGTCTGGATTCGTAGATTCCTCTGTCCCCTGACCTTTGTTCGATGTTCGATGTTCGATGTTCGATGTTCGATGTTCTTTACTCTGACCTCTGACACCTGAAACCTGACACCCATCTTCTGTCTTCTGACACCTGACACCTGACACCTGACGCCTGTCATCTGTCCCCTGACCTCCGTCTTCTGACACCTGACACCCAAGTTTCCTCATCCCCATTAATAAAGATTTATATTCATTAACACCCCAGCCGGTGCCAAAAAAATCTCCGAGCGGCGCCCAAACAGAAGGCGATTTTTCATTATCCCAATTGATACTTAAAGTCATCTGTCTTAATAAATTTTTATAATTTTTCCGCTTAGGTATTCTTACACGTAAAGCCGTTATTGCTTCTTTACCGCTTATAGTCAAGGTTTTAGATTTTCCTGCCGGGATAGCCCAGGTAACATTTTCAGTTTTAATATTTTCATATTTAACTGGATTTTTTCCAAGATCGGTTGATAAGATTTTACTTGCTTTATCCAATGCTTTATTTTCCGCCTGTGAGAGTTGCATTTTAAAAGTTTGGATTTTTGTTCCTTCAGGAAACAGTGTATAGTTGAAATGAAAGAACTTACCCCATACACCGATTCCTTTATCGAAAGTAAATTTTTCTGTATTTTCTTTTGTGATTTTCGTAACTATTTTGCAAGACTTTTGGAAAGTTATAGGAGTATAATTATTCTTTCCTCTCGCAGCTGTATAAACCAAACCTTTCCTGTTAAACGGCGCTATCTTTCCACTAAAATAATCTTCCCACGGTAAATCAATTACTAACTTGCCATCAAGATATACTTGCACTTTACCATCCGCAACACTAGCCGACCAGGTTCTCCAAATAACCCCCGGGCCTTTTATATCTGCAAGCACAGCGTATTCGCCTTCGTATCTAACGACACCTTTATAGTCACCGTTTGCCCGCCATTCGAGATAAGTGTCATTTTTTTCATCATATTTACTTCTTCTGTCATAAGACGATGCAAGTGCTCCTTTTTCACCTTTTGGCGGGAGAGTTGCAAGTTTAGGGATATCATAAGTTGAGGAGATAATATTTTCGTAAGTTAAGAGTTTATTTTGTGCACAACCGATTAGAGAGGAGAATAATAATATTAGAATCAAAAGATTTTTCATCAGATTTTTTTGTTAAATTATTTAATTAAATTTTCTGTTAAATATTAGTCGTTTTTCCTTTCATTCGACATTCGATGTTCAATGTTCGCAAAGCGCCCGGAGTATTTCGGGCGGTGTTTGCGAAGCACCCGACATACGCGGGGCGCTATTCGGTGTTTGCGAAGCACCCGGCGTATGCGGGGCGGTGTTAGTTATTCGTATTATGGGAGCTATGGGGAAAATCCATTACTCCATCAATTCAATAATCCATAAGCTGGAAGCTTATTTTACTTTGTGCTGCTTTTCACACTTTTACCTAAATAAATTCCTTGGGGAAGTGTAAACGTAATCTCAGAATTACCGGTTGTTGGATCCCAAACAATATTTTTCCCACCTTCAAGTTTTGTGTTTACTGTTACAACTATTTCTTCCTCATATTGATTCGGATCGGCAATCGACAAATTTAGTTGATTGTCT